>DASVOT010000815.1:0-7563 GCA_036383235.1 Chryseosolibacter sp. | reverse complement strand
AATGTTATTTTTCAGCTCCGCCCCGTTCTGCCCGTAATCGTAGACTGCGCTCAGCCCGTCATAGATCTCGCTGGATGGGAAAATAAACCCATACTCTTTTGCATGGGAAATAACGTTTTTCAAAAGGTTGTCTTCTTGAATTGCCATAGGCCGCAAAGATAGGGAAATGGGGGATATACGGATATAGGGATATAGGGAAATACGGATCTATGTGAATGGCTGGAGACAAGCGGAAGGGGATGGCTCTTTGCTTTTGGCTTTTTGCTTTTGGCTATTGGCCGGGTCTGCCGTGATCCAGGGTGTTTCAAATGGAATAGCAGGACGCTCACAAGGATTTGGCGCGGTTCCAGTAGACGTCCATTTCCGCCAGCGTCATTTCACCCAATTTTTTCCCCTCCTTCGCTGATTCTTTTTCGAGGTACTGAAATCGTTTGATGAACTTCTTGTTCGTGCGCTCGAGCGCTTCCTCCGGGTCAATGTCGATGAACCGCGCATAGTTCACCAGTGAAAAGAGCAGATCGCCGAATTCAGCCATCACCTTTTGCCGGTCGATGGTGGAAGCGTCCGTCCCCTCGAATTCTTTCCTGAATTCGCGCATCTCTTCTTCAACTTTCTCCCACACCTGCTCTTTTTTTTCCCAGTCAAACCCCACGCCTCGTGCCTTGTCCTGGATCCGTATGGCTTTCACCATGGCCGGAAGTGATTTTGGCACGCCTTCCAGGACTGACACGTTGCCGTGTTTCAGCTTTAACTTCTCCCAGTTGGCCTTCACCGTCTCTTCGTCATTTGCCACTACGTCTCCGTAGACGTGTGGATGGCGGGCAACCAGCTTGTCGCAGATGGAGTTCAGCACATCTGCAACATCGAACGCCCCTGACTCCGACGCTATACGCGCGTAAAACACAAGGTGGAGCATCAGGTCTCCGATTTCCTTCTTGATCTCGGGAAGATCGCCCTCAAGGATCGCGTCTGACAACTCGTACGTTTCTTCTATGGTGAGGTGGCGTAAGGATTCGAGCGTCTGCTTTTTATCCCAGGGACAGTTTTCTCTTAGCTCATCCATAATGGTCAGCAACCTGTCAAACGCCTTCAGTTTTTCGCTGCGCCGGGTATCAGGAGTGGAAATGGGTTTCTTCATACAGCTGTCGGACTACCCGGCAAGGTAATAAATCCCGGTTTATTTATGATTTCAACATCGACATCTGCATAATGCGCGGGCATTCCCTGCTCACAATCTGTCGTTCGTTCGCAATTTTTCCTGATTGAGTCATAAAGTTGCTAAATTTGCCGCCGTACATAAACGACGACAGTGGCTTTAATAAAATCGATTTCAGGAATTCGCGGCACGATCGGCGGCAGCGCGGGTGACAACCTCACACCTCTGGATATTGTGAAATTTTCGGCAGCTTACGGGGCATGGGTTATGAGGCAACCGGCAGGCAAAAAGATCGTCGTTGGCAGGGACGCCAGGATCTCCGGGGAGATGGTCAATCAGCTGGTCTGCTCGACGTTACAGGCACTTGGAATTCATGTAATCGATCTCGGTTTATCGACGACGCCGACCGTGGAAATGGCGGTTGTGTCTGAAAAGGCCGCCGGAGGCATCATCCTGACGGCAAGCCACAACCCGGTGCAATGGAATGCATTGAAGCTTCTGAATGAAAAAGGCGAATTCATTTCCGGCGCTGACGGAGAAGAGGTGCTACGGATGGCAGAGGCCGGAAATTTTGAATTCGCGCAGGTCACCAAGCTCGGCAAATACGAGAAGAAGGACGGCTACATTCAAAAGCATATCGCGGAAATTCTGAAGTTGCCTCTTGTGGACGCAGAAGCTGTCCACAATCGCGGCTTCCGAGTAGTGGTCGACGCCGTTAATTCAACGGGTGGTATTGCTGTGCCGATGCTTTTGAGCGCCATGGGTGTGACAGTAAAAGAACTGTACTGCGAGCCCACCGGGCACTTTCCGCACAACCCGGAACCCTTGCCCGAGCACCTCACGGACATCAGCCGGGAAATACTGAAGGGAAAATATGATCTGGGGATCGTCGTCGACCCGGACGTTGACCGGCTTGCCCTTGTTTGTGAAGATGGCACACCGTTCGGAGAAGAATATACGCTTGTCGCCGTTTCAGATTATGTGTTGAATTTTGGCGAAAAGAAGAACGGAAATACGGTCTCTAACCTTTCCAGCACAAGGGCGCTCCAGGATATTACCGAAAAAGCAGGTGGAAAGTATTTCGCTTCAGCTGTCGGGGAGGTGCATGTGGTGAGCATGATGAAGGAAAAGGAAGCGGTTATCGGCGGCGAAGGCAATGGTGGAATCATTTATCCCGACCTGCATTACGGCCGCGACGCGCTGGTGGGGATCGCACTGATTCTGACCTACCTGGCGAAGTCGAAGCTTACAACGCGCCGGCTACGCATGAAATATCCCAATTATTTTATTTCGAAAAACAAGATCGAGCTGACCCGCGACATCAACGTTGACAAGGTTCTCGAGAACATCAAAAAGAAATATCAGAAGCAGCCGGTCAATACGGCCGATGGGGTGCGTATTGAATTCGACCGGGAATGGGTTCATCTCCGCAAGTCGAATACTGAGCCGATCATCCGCATCTACGCCGAGTCCGACCTGGAAGCGAAGGCCGACACCCTGGCGAAGAAAATTATGACCGACATCAAAGAAATCATCTCGGAAAAACTGAAGAAGTGATCATCGCATGAGTATTTATCTTGATAATGCCGCCACCACGCCTCTCGATCCGGAGGTCTTCGAGGCGATGAAACCCTACATGCTGGAGGATTTCGGCAATCCCTCCTCCACTCATTCGCATGGCCGCAAGGTCCGGGCGGCGATCGAGTCCGCGCGCAAGAAAATGGCAGAGCTTCTGAATTGCGCCCCCGGCGAGATCATCTTCACGTCGGGAGGAACGGAAGCCGACAACGCAATATTGATCGGTGCGGTTGAAGCCTTCGGTATCCGGAACATTATCAGCTCGCCTCTCGAACACCACGCTGTTCTTCACACGCTTGAACATCTTGAAAAGAAAAACGGCGTACGCGTGCATATGGTAAACCTCGATGAAAAGGGATACGTCGACATGACGCATCTCGAATCCCTCCTTCAAAAGAATGATCACCCGCTGATTTCATTGATGCACGCCAACAATGAGATCGGAAACGTTCTTGACATTCAGGGGGTAAGCGAGCTTGCGGCGAAACACAGCGCCTATTTCCATTCAGATACCGTGCAGGCTGTGGGCCATTTCCACCACGATCTGCAAAAAATAAAGGTCCATGGTATGACGGCGGCAGCGCATAAGTTTCACGGACCGAAAGGAATCGGATTTAAATTTATCCGGAGAGACAAGAAAATTCTTCCTTTTGTATACGGCGGCTCGCAGGAAAGAAACATGCGCGGAGGAACGGAAAACGTTTATGGGATCATCGGTCTGGCCAAAGCGCTTGAGATCGCGTACCGGGACATGGACGAACATGCGCGATATATCCGGAGCCTGAAGTCGCGGATGATTGATAAGCTGAAAGCGAATATTCCGGGCGTCAGCTTTCACGGCGATTCCGATAACGTCTCGGAAAGCCTGTATACGGTGCTGAATGTCAGCCTGCCGGAATCGGAGGAGAACAATATGCTGTTGTTCAATCTTGATCTTCAGGGCATCTCGGCTTCCGGCGGCAGTGCTTGTTCGAGTGGTGCCACAGTCGGGTCACATGTCCTGGCAGCCCTGTACCCCGGGTCAAGGAGGGGTGCCATCCGTTTTTCCTTCAGCAAATACAACACCGCGGATGAAATTGATTTCACCGTGAAGAAGCTGGCGGAGCTCATGGGTGTCCGCGTGGGAGTATAGCGCCAGGCGCCTCTTTCTAGGAAAGGGATTCCATCGCGTGCGTAAAGGTTCTCATCTCCTCCAGCGTGCCGATGCTCACCCGGCACCACTGTTTGTCTTTATAGTCCCAGACCCGGATACCAATTCCTTTTTTGCCGAGGGCGTTCATGAGCTGATACGCATCTGACTCAGGCTTGAACATGACGAAGTTGCCGGCCGGATTTCCGTAAAAATATTTTTTTGCGTCGAGGTAATCGGTGAGGTGTTTCCGTGCATGGGCATTTTTTTGCCGGACACTGGCCATGAATTCGGTATCTCCCAGGGAAGCGGTCGCGGCGGCAAGTCCTGCCTGGTTGCAGGGAATGCCCGGATGGTAGCGCGATATTTTTTTGGCGATGTCGGGGCGGGCGACAATGTACCCGATCCTCAATCCGGCAAGCCCGTGTATTTTTGAGAACGTTCGGGCCACGATCACGTTCATGTCGCGTCTCACCAGGTCGACCATCGAGACTTGCCAGGAAGGTTGCAAGAACTCCAGGTATGCTTCGTCGGCAAACACGGGAACCCGTGATGAAACCTCTTCACAAAAACCTTTCACGACAGAAGGATCCGTAAATGTTCCTGTTGGATTGTTCGGATTGCATACATACACCAGGCGCGTATTGTCGTTCACTTTCGAAGCCAGCAGGGGATAATCCGTTTCAAGCTTGTCGTTTACATCTGCCTTATCCCATCGGGCGTTGAATACAGTGGAATAGTTCATCAGCATCGGGAAAGTTGGAAAGGCCGACAGGATCGAACCCTCCTCCACCCCAAACGCAACCCCTGCCGCGCACAGCAGATCGCTCGAGCCAGCGCCGACGAGTATATGGCCGGAGGTGACTCCCTCCTTCTCGGCGAGCAACTTCTTTAATTCTTCGACGGAATTCGAAGGATAGCGGTTTGCCTCGCCGAGCATTCCGGCAATAGCTGCGCGGGCTTTCGGCGAAGGACCATACGGATTTTCATTCGCATTCAGCCTGATCGTGATCTGGCCCGACGCCCCGCTGGCCATGAATCGGCGTTCGGCATCGCTTACCGGCGCCGCCATGAGTTCAGTCATTAAGGAAGCCCCCAACGGAAAAGCGGCCGAGGCCGCCAGCGCTTTTTTTAGCCAGTCTCTCCTGTTTTCCATATTTTTTAAAATCCGAAGTGAAGTAATGACGCCACCGCCCGCCTCGATTAAGGTACACGTCTCCCTGCAGGTTTCCAAACGACAGCCCAGGTTCCCCAAGCTGAAATATTTCCGGCGCGCCAATTTGCGTCTTCGTTCTTTGCCTGACCAGGCGGGATGAATCCATTAGTCCGGATGAAGGATGCCCATCTTTTTCATCAGAAAGGTGGCATTCATCTTCTGTGCCAGGCCCGCTCGTAGTTTATAATCGAAAGACAGGAGGCCATCGTCGATGTTTGACTCGAAACATGAATTAACAATCCTGCCGGGATAAAGGCCTGCAAGATCGCCTAAAGCGAGGTCATGTGTGGCGATCACTACCAGGCACGGTTGCTCAATCAGTTGCTTTACGAGAGCAACCGACCCGGCCTGCTTGTCGGTGGAATTTGTGCCCTTGAGAATTTCGTCCAGCAGCACAAGCAGTGGCTTTCCCTCCCTCAGGTCGTCCATGATGGATTTCAACCGGTGGAGCTCCGCATAGAAATAAGATTGATGGTCCTTCAGAGAATCTGCCGTGCGCATGCCTGAACGGACATCGATCAAAGGACAAACAAATTCACTGGCGCAAACCGGGGCCCCGGCCAATGCGAGCACGACATTAACTCCCAGTGATCTCAGGAAGGTGCTTTTTCCCGCCATGTTGGCGCCGGTGATGATCATAACAGACCGTTGCCGGTCGAGGCGGATGTCGTTCACGACCCTTACTGTATCCGGCAGCAACGGATGGCCAACGCCTTTTGCCGAAAGCCGTCGTTCCGGAGTTATTGCCGGAAACGCAAACCGGGGATGATTGAAAGTGAAAGTGGCAAACGAGCAAAGGACCTCCGCCTCGCAAATAGTCCTTAGCCAGGTGAGGGCATGTTTTGCACTTTTCTCCCTCCATCGTTCGAGCCTGTACACACATTGCAGGTCATAGAGAAGCAGACTATTCGTCACCAGGTTCGTCAGCACGTTCAAACGAGCATCGAGCGCCCGCACGAGCGAACCCAGTTGTTTTAGTTTCTTATCGCCATTGCGCGCCTGCTGACCAAGATCGGATAGCAGAGCCGAAGAATATTTTTCGCCCTCGATGAGGGAAAGGATGCCGGCAAAGCGGTCAAGTGTCGTCTTCCTGTGGCTGATGGATTGATGAAATGCTTTGATCCGTTTCAGGTGAAGGCCCGTAATGACCCATTGGCACGCCGCGGCGATAAGGGCAAATTTGCCAATGCCGTCAAAGAAAAATGCACAAACGACAAGCGCTAATGTCAGAAGGGGAAAGACGGTAAGAACAAACCTGTAATAGGATCGGCCAAAGACAAACGAACGCTGATCCAGCCACTGTTGGAGCTGCCTTTGGTCATTGGGTTCTTCTTGTACCTGCATGGCGAATGCCTGAACCTCCTGCGTGAAATCAGGTTTCATGGCCAGTTCGCGTATTGCCTCCTGCCGCACGCGCAGTTCCTCAACGGATGTAGGCTTGGAAGATAAGTATTCAGCCATCAGTTGCTTCGCGCCATGGGTGTTGCAACGACTTATGCATTGAAAGACCGAGCCTTCGCCGAAAATATCCAGGTCATGGCTGTAGGGGTGACGTATGTTAATGAATTCCGAGCCGGTGTTGAAGCGGGAAAAATCTCCGTCCAGGGCAGCCCGCTCGTCGACTTGAATGCTTTCAAGATTTTCGAGGTGGACTTTCCTGTCGAACAATGCGCTGTGGATCCTCACAAGGAATACAAACACCGCGAGGATCACTGGGAAGGCATAGAATAGCGGATGGCTGGCGAAAGCGAAATAGAGCGTGGTGAGAAATATTAGCGCTACGGCCAGCCGGATATTGGAGATAATCCGGATCTTCCTGTTGACGCGCTCAAGTGATGCCGAGAAGAAAGATTTTCGCTTTTGATAAAAATCGTGAAGAGCAGCGTGGGTCATGAATGCGCCGGCTACAGTAACCGTTCGATTATCTTAATCACTTTCTCCAGGGCTTCGGCGTCGGTGTCGTCAAAGTCGTGATATTTGTCGCTGTCCACATCAAGGACGAGCGCCACTTCATTGTCTTTGAACGCGGGAATTACAATCTCTGAGCGCGATGAAGAACTGCACGCGATGTGGCCAGGGAACTCGTCGACATTCGGAACCAGGATTGTCTTTTTGTCTTTCCACGCTGTGCCGCAAACACCTTTGCCATAATCCAGCCTCGTGCATGCGATCGGCCCCTGGAAGGGACCCAGCACCAGCTGCCCTCCTTTGACGAAATAAAAACCGACCCACAGGAAGTCCATACCCTCCTTGAGACCGGCGGCGATATTCGAAAGGTTGGCAATCAGGTCAGGCTCGCCGGCGACGAGTGATTCGAGCTGCGGTATCAACATCTGATACCGGTCTCTTTTATCGCTTGAGCGAGATATAATAAGTTCTTCGGCCATTTCAGATTTTTTCAAGCTCCTTTCTGGTTCTTTCGTTCACTACATCTCCTGTATTGAGAGTACCCGCAGGCTCAAACAGCAGGATTTCAGCTTCCTG
>DASVOT010000814.1:0-1714 GCA_036383235.1 Chryseosolibacter sp. | reverse complement strand
CGTCTTGACTTTTATTTCGTACCAGAGCCAGACCGTCGAAAGTATCGAAGTGAAGGCTGGCCAGGTGACCACGCTGGATTTCGTGATGGCGCCCGTAGCTTCGGAGCTCAAAGAGATCGTGGTGACCGGTGAAGCGTTGAGAGATTCCGAGACCGGTATCCTCACCTTTCAACGCAAGTCACCGAACGTGGTCGACGGCATCTCCAACCAGAATTTCAAAAGGACCGGCGACCGGGACCTGGCAAGCGCTATGGCTAGGGTGACAGGCGTGTCGGTGCAGGGCGGAAAATTTGTTTACGTCCGGGGCCTTGGCGATCGCTACACGCGAACGACCCTCAACAGCATGACCATCCCCGGCCTGGATCCCGACAGGAATGATGTGCAGATCGATATCTTTCCCACATCGGTGCTGGAAAATGTGATCGTGTACAAAACATTCTCCCCGAATCTGCCCGGCGATTTCACCGGCGGCATTGTGGACGTGGAGACTAAAAATTTCCCCGAGGAAAAAACGACTTCTTTTTCCCTTGGATTCAGATTCAATCCTGAAATGAATCTGAACAAGGACTTTTTATCTTATAACGGAGGACAAACGGACTGGCTGGGCTTCGACGACGGCACGCGGGCATTGCCCTTTCCTTCCACCACAGTAATTCCCGACGTCTCATCCGGTGACCCGTCAGTTGAATCCCTTACCCGCAGCCTGAACCCTCAGCTCGGAACCCAGCGCAAGAAGAGTTTTCTGAATACTTCCTTTTCTTTCAACCACGGCAACCAGATCAACAAGCCCTCCTACACGATTGGATACAATGTGATCTTCAACTACCAAAGCAGGTTTGAGTATTACGACGATGTAACGTTCGGCAACTACTCGAAGGCGGATGATGTCCAGGAGAATAATTTCTTCGCGGAGGAAATAAGAAGCGGCGAGCTTTCGCGCTCGAATGTGTTGTGGAGCGGGTTGGCTTCAGGCGCCATCAAGTTCGACAAACATAATTTCTCGGCTACGATCTTCAGAACCCAGAACGGCGAAGCAGAAGCCTCTGACCGCGTCAGCCGTAATTTTGACCAGACACAGGCAACCCTGGATGAAAATATTCTGACCTACTCCCAGCGGTCTGTCACCAACGGCTTATTGACAGGAACCCACCAGTTGGGCAGGCTGCGGCTGGACTGGAAGAATTCATATACGGTAGCCCGTACGTACGATCCTGATTTCCGGGAAACGGCCATCAATATTTCGGACCCGGAAGTGCCGACTCTTAATTCGGGTGCCGGCGCCGGAATCAGAAGATTCTGGAGGGACTTGAACGAGTACAATGAAAACCTGAAAGTGGATTTTACTCTTCCCTTCGGAAAAAGCAGCAAGCTGCAGTTCGGCGCGGCGGGGCTGTACAAGAAGAGGGTGTTCGACGTTTTCAACTACCGCGTCAATGCCACAAAGCGCTCCGGCGTTCCGGTCGATCCCGACTATTTTTTGCAGGACGCCAATATCTGGACGGCAAGCGAGCGACGGGGAACCTACCTCGAGGGAAACCCGGAGGTTACCAATAATTATGAAGCTCATTCAAGCGTGTATGCAGGATACCTGATGACCGAGATGGCGTTGGGGAAACTGAAGGCTGTGTATGGCGCCCGCGTTGAAAAAGCGGCCATGTTCTACACAGGCGCGGACACGCGTGGAAATATTTTCGATGATACACAGACGCTGGAT
>DASVOT010000813.1:0-8562 GCA_036383235.1 Chryseosolibacter sp. | reverse complement strand
AGTTGCGCATCGACTACCGCGATGGCCGCCATGTTCACGATTTCGCGAATGGAACTGCCCAACTGAAGAATGTGAACGGGTTTTTTCATCCCGAGCAGAATCGGCCCGATCGCTTCGGCGCCGCCGATCTCCATCACCAGTTTGTAGGCGATGTTGCCGGAGGCCAGGTTTGGAAAGATCAGCGTGTTGGCGCCCTCTTCGGACAGCTCGCTGAAAGGGTAAGTCTCTTTCTGTATTTCGGTATCCAGGGCGACATTGGCCTGAATATCTCCTTCGACGACAAGGTTCGGGTTTCTCTTTTTCGCCAGTTGAACCGCCGCCCTCGTTTTTTCGGGCACGTCTCCCTTCGACGATCCGAAGTTCGAGTAAGACAATACGGCGATCCGCGGCTCGATATCGAAGAATTTCACGCCGCGCGCTGTCAGCTCGATGATCTCTGCCAGCTCCTCCGCGCTCGGATCGAGGTTCACGGTTGTGTCGGAGAAAAAGTAAGTCCCTCGCTTGTTGGTGATGATGTACATCCCGGCCACCCGTTTTACGCCCGGAGCGACCCCGATGATCTGCAGCGCGGGAGAAATGGTTTTCGGATAATCTTTTGTAAGACCCGAGACGAGTGCATCGGCGTCACCCAGCTCCACCATCATGGATCCGAAGTAGTTGCGCTCCCGCATGAGCCTGAGACAGTCCTGATAGGTGATCCCTCTCCGCTGGCGTTTTTTGTAAAACACTTCTGCGTATCGTTCCACCATCGCATCCTCGGCACGGGGATAGATGATGGGACAATCCGCCAGGTCAAGCCCATGATAGCTGATCAGCTGAAGGATCTCCTCCTTGTTGCCCAGCAAAATTGGTTTAGCGATCCCTTCGTCTTTCAAAACCTCTGCCGCCTTCAGAATCTTGTGGTGGGTGGCTTCCGCAAAGACAACGCGTTTCGGATTGCGCTTGGCCCGGTCGATCACCCTCGAGATGAGTTTCTGATCGATGCCAATCCGCTTCAGCAATTCCTGGTCGTAGGCGTTCCAGTCGGCGATCGGTTTCCTCGCCATGCCTGAGTCCATGGCTGCTTTTGCTACCGCGGGCGACACCGTGGTGATCAGGCGCGGATCCAGCGGTTTGGGAATCAGGTACTCGGGTCCGAACTGAAGGCGATCTGTTCCGTACGCTTTTACGACCATGTCGGGCACTGACTGGCGGGTAAGGTTCGCGAGCGCGTGGACCGCCGCGAGCTTCATGGCTTCGTTGATCTCGGTGGCGCGAACGTCCAGCGCTCCCCTGAAAATGTAGGGAAAACCCAAAACGTTGTTCACCTGGTTAGGGTGGTCGGAACGGCCGGTAGCGAGAATGGCATCGGGCCTCGTGCGACGCGCAAGGTCGTACTCGATCTCGGGGTCGGGATTCGCCAACGCAAAGACTATTGGTCTTTTCGCCATGCTCAGCAGCGCCTCGGTCGAGAGCGCATTGGCCACCGAAAGGCCCACGAACACGTCCGCCCCTCTCACCGCCTCTGCCAGAGAGGAAACGTTTCTGTCTGTCACGAATTGTTTCTTGATCTCATCAAGGTTTGTCCGGCTTTTCGTCAGCGGGCCCTTGCTGTCGCACATGATAATGTTCTCCATCCTGGCGCCAAGGGCCAGGTAAAGTTTGGTGCAGCTCACGGCCGCGGCGCCCGCGCCATTGACGACGATGGTGATCTTGTCGATTTTCTTGCCGACCAGCTCGAGCGCATTGAGCAACGCCGCCGATGAGATGATAGCCGTGCCATGCTGATCGTCGTGCATAACAGGAATGTTCATCTTCTCTCTCAGCACGGTTTCTATTTTGAAACATTCCGGCGCCTTGATGTCCTCCAGGTTAATTCCGCCGAAAGTTGGCTCGAGCGATTTTACGATTTTGATAAACGCATCCGGATCCTTTTCATCAATTTCAATATCAAAGCTGTCGATGCCCGCATATTTCTTGAAAAGAACGGCCTTCCCTTCCATCACCGGTTTTGCAGCCTCCGGCCCGATGTCGCCAAGTCCAAGCACCGCAGTGCCGTTCGAGATCACCGCTACCAGGTTACCCTTGGCTGTATACTTGTAGACATCCTCTTTGTTGGCATGGATCTCTTTACAGGGTTCAGCTACACCAGGCGAATACGCAAGGGCCAGGTCGAGCTGCGAACTGAGCACCTTCGTCGGGACCACCTCGATCTTTCCCGGCTGCCCCTGCATGTGATAATTCAGGGCATCTTCTTTTCTTATCTTTATTGACATGCTGATAGGCTGTTAAGTCGCCAAAGATAACAACTGCCAATCAAAATCCTCAGAAAACGCTGGGCACACTTTGAGCTCCAAAATCCCTGCCGGCTGCTTCGGGAAATTGATAAAAGTCAATAAAAATTCCGCGATGGATCAAGGCGGACCCGGAGCGCAGGCCCAACCCAAGAAGGGGACTGAGCGATCTTGGCAAACACAGGAAGGAGCAAGAGCGGGTCGCCCCGCTTGCGACTGGTCATCAAATTCCGACAATCAGTTTTTGTCCCGGCTGAATCCTGCTGTTCGCAAGCTTGTTGAGCAATTTGATTTTTTCGATGGTGAGGCCATCAAATTTTTTGGAAATATCCCAGAGCGTGTCCCCCGGCTGTACAATGTAGGTTTTCTGCCCCTGGAACGAGATTACCTCTGTCGTTGCAGCAGGCCTCGGAGAAGAATTGGAAGCGATAGCCGTGCCGGTGCCCGTACGAGTTTGTACCCAGATGTTCAATCGCTGTCCGCTGCGGATGACATCGCTGCGGAGGTTATTCCACTTTTTGAGATCAGCAACGCGCACACGGTGGCGCATGGCTATGCTGCCGAGGACATCGCCACTCCTTACTTTGTACACCACGCGCTCGCGGCCGTAGGTCGAACCCTGCATGGTTTTCGCTAGCAGTTCAAGCTCCTTCTTCCCGACCTTTGAGGCTGAATCAAGGATCGCCATCCGGTTGGAGGAAATGAGTTCCTTCGCCGTTACGGGGATTCGCATGACGTATCCGTGGGGCGTTTCAGGGATGGCATTCCTCTGAATGGAGGGGTTGAGGCGCTGAAGATCTTCCAGGCACGAGCCGGTGAGACCCGCCAGGACTTCGAAGTTCACAAAACTTTTTACGTTCAGCGTGTCTGAACGGACGAGCCGCTCCTGGCCCTCGTCAAAGAAGTTGTGCTCCTCAAGGTAATTCATGGTATAAATGACCGCAACAAACTGCGGCACGTAAGACCTTGTTTCACGCGGAAGTTTCGGGTAGATCTCCCAGAACGATTTTTTGTACCCCGATCTTCTGATCGCCTTTCTGACATTTCCCGGACCTGTATTGTAGGCAGCGAGCGCAAGCTCCCAGTTATTAAACATCGAGTGAAGGTCGCGCAGGTAACGGCACGCGGCATCGGTGGCTTTCTCGGGATCCATCCGGTCGTCCACGTACCAGTCATTGTGCAGGCCGTAATATCTGCCTGTGGCCGACATGAATTGCCAGAGGCCCACCGCCCGCACACGCGATACCGCCCGCGGGTTCAATCCGGATTCAATAATAGCCAGATATTTCAATTCATCCGGCAGGTTGTATTTAGCGAGGTATTTTTCAAAGAGCGGAAAGTAGAGGTTCTTTCTCCGGATCATCAGGCGGGTGTACTCGCGGTCCTTCACAGTGAAGTAGTTTATGAAGGCGTGTATCTTTTCATTGTAGACCAGGGGAATGGTCTCCTGAAGACAGGTTAACCGGTCGCTGATGACAGCGGGATCATCATCTCCGGGAATGTATTCCAGCTCGGCGGGGAGCGAGTAAAAGATGTAATCAGTTGTGTCTTCCTTGTACAACATTTCCTCCTCTGCTTCCGCAACCTCCAGCGAATCGATTACGAGCGAATCGAGGGTTTGCGTAACTTCCTCGGGAACGTCCTGGGAAAACGCGCGCGTTGAAAAAATAAGGAGCAGAAAAAAGAAGTACCCTTTTCCCATGTTAATTCAGGTGTGATAGATAGTTAGAAAAATGCAATAATTTCGATTCCTGAAAGTCATCGGCAATCACCTGCAATCCGATGGGGAGTCCATTCCTGTCTTTCCCGCAAGGAATTGAAATGGCCGGAACGCCGACCACATTAGCCTGAACGGAAAAAATGTCTCCCAAGTACATTTCCAACGGATTACTGGTGTGCTCTGCCAACTTGAACGCTGTAGTCGGAGTGACCGGCATCAGGATAAAGTCATATTTTTTAAACATTTCCTTGGTCCTGTCACGGATCATTCGCCTGACTTTTTGCGCTTTGGTGTAGTAGGCATCATAATAACTTGCGCTCAAAACAAAAGTGCCAAGCATGATCCTCCGTTTTACTTCTTTGCCAAAACCCTCCGACCGGCTCTTTTTGTACATCGAATGGAGGTCGGTCGTGGCCTTGCTTCTGTATCCGTACCGCACACCGTCAAAACGTGACAGGTTCGAGCTGGCTTCCGCCGTGGCCAGTATGTAATATGTGGGTAAAATATATTCCATTAACGGAAATTCAATCGGCTCCAGGCTGTATCCGGCATCCTTCAGGTTTTGCATCTTTTGGCGGATATTGTCCCTGATCTCCGGCTGAATACCCTGCGAATGGTCGATTTCCTTCAGGTAGCCGATTTTATAGGGCTTTCCAGGTTCGTTGACCTCCTTCGCATAAGCCGGGACGGGGATGGTGGACACGGTGCTGTCATACTCATCATGCCCTGCAATGATTTCAAGAACAAGGGCAACATCTTCCACACATTTTCCGAAGATCCCGATGCAGTCAAAGGAAGAGCCATAGGCTATGAGGCCATGCCTGGAGATCCTGGAGTAGGTGGGTTTGAGGCCAACCACACCGCAGAACCCGGCAGGCTGCCTGACGGAGCCCCCTGTATCGGATCCGAGCGAAACATGACAAAGATCGGCCATCACTCCTACAGCGGAACCACCCGACGATCCGCCGGGCACCCGCGTAGGGTCAATTGCATTCAAAACGGGACCGAAAGCCGAGTTCTCGTTGGATGAGCCCATCGCGAATTCGTCGCAGTTCTGGCGACCGATGATGATTGCGTCCTCATCAAGCAATCGCTGAACGGCGGTGGCAGTGTATTGGGAGGTAAAGCCGTCAAGGATTTTACTGCTCGCCTGCAACGGATGGTCCTGATAGGCCAGCACATCCTTAATGCCCACTACCAGGCCCGCCAGTCTTCCAGCCTTGTTTTCGCTTAGCTTTTTATCCACCGCAGAGGCGCGGTTGAGCGCTTCTTCCTCAAACACGCTCAAAAAAACATTGAGGTGGGCTTTTTGCCGAATGTTTGAAAGATGCTGCTTGACTAAATCACGGCAGGAAATCGACCCGCTCTCAAGGTCGTGCCGGATTTCCTGAAAAGAACCGTAGCTTTTCAACGCTTACTTGCCGTCTTCAATTTTGGCGGCGGACCCTGCGTCTTCGATGTCTTTCTTCACATCCTTTACAGAATCCTTGAATTCACGAACACCTTTTCCAAGGCCCTTCATGAATTCGGGAATCTTCTTCGCCCCGAAGAATATGAGAACAAATAAACCGATGAGCAGAATTTCCTGCATTCCCAAATTTCCCAAAAACAACAGTACGGCTTTCATATTATATTATTTATTAATGTTCAAGGAGTTACGAACAATTCCAACCCGATGGCAACGCGCGGGACCTGGTACTTTATATTCAAGGTAACCACAAAAATAGGGTAAAAATTTTTAGAAACTGAAATAAATGGTCTGAATTCTTTGGAATCACATATTCATCAGCCAGGCTTGCGGATCGAGCGCTGTTGTTTGTTTCCGGATCTGAAAACGCAACTCGGATATGCCGTCGTTGTTCGAGATAATTTGTCCGATTTCCTGGTTGGTCGTTACTTTCTGGCCGGTTTTAACGTACACTTCCTTTAAGCCGGTATAGACGGAATAGTACTCGCCATGGTTGATAATGACGGTACTTCCCAGCGTGGGAATGAACGCAACCCGGCGCACCTCCCCATCAAAGATACTCTTCACTTTTTCGTTCTGCTTGGTTTGGATGTTGACACCATCATTCTGCAGCACGATGCCTTTTAATACCGGATGATTCTGGCGACCGAAAGGCTGCGAGATAAAGCCGGTGGACACGGGCCATGGGAGCTTGTTCTTGTTCTCCTCAAAAGAAGATGAGAGTTTCATCGAAACAGACTTGGTGCTCTTCAACGACAGCGCCTCCCGCTCCATTTCCTCCTTGATGATATCATTGATCTTGCGATCGAGAACCGCCAGCGCTTTTTTCGTCTCTTCCAGGTCGCCTTTTAATCGTTTTTCCTCTTTCTCCAGAGCCTTCACCAGATTGAACTGCTGTTTTTTAAGCGACGCGAGATTCTGATTCTCCTTTTCGCCCTCGTTGAGGAGCAGGTTCTTCTCCTCGCGCTTATTTTGAATCTGTTTCACCTGGTGGCTCAACTCGCCCTGAACCTCCGATATGAGCTCTGCCTGGAGCTTGCGGCTATCCCGGTATTGTTCCATGTACCGCAAGCGCATCACCAGCTGGTCGAATGATTCGGCCGAAAACAGGAAGGTAAGCCGTGTGGTGCTGTTGCTCGCCTTTTGGGCCGCAAAAAGCATGGAGGCATATTCCTTTTTCAATTCCTGGAGGTCGTCGTCCAAAACATCGATGATGTCGGTATTTTCCCTGATCTCATGGTTGAGGGCATTGATCTCCTTGCGAATGGAGGCAATGAGATCCTGTTGTTCAATGATCCTTTGGTTGAGCGCGCTTAGTTCACCCAGCGTGTTCTTCTTTTTCGCACCGGTCTCGTAAAGAATCTTTTCGACCTCTTTGATCCGGGCTACACGCTGCTGCTTTTCCTTCTGAAGCTGACTCTTTGTTTTATTCTGCGCGTCGACAGATAAAGCCGTGCCAAGCATCAGGATACAAAGCAGTATATACTTACCTGCGTTCATATCGTTTTGGTATGTTAAAGGGGAACCGCAGTTCGCGGTCGCCTACCTCCGCTTTGTTGTACTCAAAAATGATGGTGGTATTCAACAACCCGGAAACCGTTTTATAAAAAAGATTGATGGTCCCATTATAAGGGAATACCTTGCTGCCCACGGGCTGAAAATTGGAATAATTGATCACCAGGGAGTTCATGCTGTTCTCCTCCTTGAGCTCAACTTTTTCGATCTTCATGCTGGCTGCATTGACGTAATTGACGACGTTGACGTTAGACTGCTCCTGTTTCAAAAGATACATGGAACTTTCCTGCTCTACCTGGTCATCGGCTGAACGTGGGATAATGGGATTGCCGAGCATAGCCGCCTGTACAACGTTGTAGTCGATTGTAAAATGGAACCGGTCGCTTAACTCCTTGTAGGGGAAGACGTAATATTCCTTGTCGACCGTGCTGACGATGGTGATGGAGTCTTTGTCGATGAGCGCTTTCCCGCCCTGCACGCCGATGACGGAAAAGGTCATCCAGATGACGCTGTCTTTCCTGATGCGGATGTTGGCTTTCACCTCCCGCTCTTTGTTGGCATCGCGCAGCACCATGCGCGCCTTGCCCTGAAAATAATCGAAGTCGATCTCTTCAATGTTAAGCGCGGTTTTGGGAGTGGTTACCAGGGGTGCGACCACCTTTTTGCTGCAGGCGCCAATGACCAGGGAAAGCATGATTAAGATGGATGCTTGGCTCTTATTCATAAATTTTTCTATTCGCAATTTTCTTATTGAGAGTTTCACTGTCGGCATTCAAGCCTCTGGCTTTTTCCCATTGCCGCACAGCACCTTCAATATCGCCAAGCTTATAGAGTATGTCGCCATAATGGTCAAAGTGGGTTGCGGTCGCCTTCCCCGTGCTGATCGCACGCTCCATGATCTTCCTTGCATCCTTATACTTCTCTTTTGTATAGAGCACCCACGCATACGTATCCAGAAAGGTCGCGTTTTCCGGGTGATTTTTAATGAGCGCCGATGACATCTTTTCAGCCTTGTCGAGGTTTTCTTTCCGCAGCGCCAGGTAATAGCTGTAATTGTTCAATACCGTAGCGTTGTCGGGGTTGAAGGCCAGCGCATCGTCGTAGGCCTTGTCGGACCTGGGGTAATCCTTGATGGCGTTATAGGCATCGCCGAGCTGGCCGTTTACCTCGCTGACGAGGGCCGGGTTTGACGATGACAACCGCTTGGCCTGCTCGAACGATGCAATGGCCTCGTCATAGCGCCTTTTTCGCAAATTCGCAATCCCATTGAAATAATGGATCATCGCCTGGTTCGGATAGACTTCCAGGGCCGCCTCCGCGTTCCTGATCACGCGGTCCCATTGCTCCAGCCTGACCTCCAGGGAGAGGAGGTTCTGGTACACCTCGAAATTCACCGCCCCGCTTTCAATAGCTTTCAAATATTCACTTTCCGCCTCACGGTTTCTTCCCGTGCACAAGTACAGGTCACCCCCGATCACATGAACATTGGCTTCGCCGGGATATCCGTTCTTAATCTTTTCGTAAAGTTTCAGGGCAAAACTTTCCTTGTCTGGATCGGAGATCTTCTTGTTCTTGTTTTCGTTCAA
>DASVOT010000812.1:0-6289 GCA_036383235.1 Chryseosolibacter sp. | reverse complement strand
CTCAAAGAGATAAAAAAGGTGAGGTTCTATCTTAGTACGAACATGCTACCTGAGCTGCTTGGGAATAAGTGCCACTCTCACCCTTTTTACTTTCAAAGGTCAAATCTAATCGCCCGATTCATCTGTATGTCAAACATAGGAAGGAATAAGGTTTGTGCGTGCCTCGATGTGAGCGCCTGCGACAGGACTTTCAACGCGTTGGGCAAAATGCGTGCAGCGTTAATAAGGTGAATGCCTCTCTCCGGACGTGCAGTCGCAGGTATCAGAAAACAGTTCGGGAATGAGGATTTGTTCAAAGATTGACGACAGTCCGATCGAAGTAAGCTCCTTTGTACTATGCAAACCCGGGTTTGTCACCCTGGGCTACTAAAGTTAAATCCCTTCGGGGTAACGGGACAGAGCCGATTCACCGGGAGGGTGCTATTGTAAACTGTCAATTGCCTGTTATATCCCTACATCCATATATCCGTATTTCCCTATATCCGTAGCACCGTATATCCGTATATCCGTATCTCCCTATATCCGTACCACTATACCCCTATACCTTATACCCTTATACCTTCAGGACGTCATCGCAGGTAGAAGTCCCCCGGCAGGCCGCCAGCGGGCCGGTCGCTCGCAGTCGATACAATGGCGGTGGAAGTTAGCGAGGCAGCCAGGCGCTTGTTATTTTTTTCGATCCTTTGCAGGAGGACGAGCGCGCTGCTGGGTCTTTCGCCTGACGTCTGGATGTATTTGGCCTTGTCGCGCAGGTAGATCTTCACAAAAGCGTTGGCACTTTGCCCGCTTGCATCACGGATATCATGACCGAAATAATCCGGGTTGTGTTTCCGGTTACGGTGCCGCGC
Organism: Chryseosolibacter sp.; assembly: GCA_036383235.1. Lineage (GTDB taxonomy): Bacteria > Bacteroidota > Bacteroidia > Cytophagales > Cyclobacteriaceae > Chryseosolibacter. Next base: position 5,441 of record DASVOT010000812.1, on the reverse strand, counting down.
CTCGTAAAACTTTTGATAGGTTGCCAGGTTGGGGATAATGTAATGGACGTGACCTAGCTCATGGTAAAGCAGCATCAGGGCATTTTCGCCGATCTGGACGTCGATCGAGACCGAGTAGTCGCCGTACTCCGAATGACTCGCGTCCTCGTCGACGGTCGCCCGCGACAAGAGGCTGAAGGCTTGAAGCGGAAGCGACCCGTTTCCTTTGGGGACCAGCCGGATGTATACGTCTGTGGGCCGTCCGCGTTTATCGGTAATGTTGTCAATCTCGTTGTACAGGTCAGGCGAGATCGCCCTTAATTGATTGATTAATTTTTCGGTCAGCTCACGGTATGAAAGGAAACTCATCAGGAGCTTTATCCGCGATCTCAGGTTTGCTTTTTCCAGGGATGTCAGGTGATCTCCTTGCAGCATCCTGTTCAGTCGCTGCAACGTCTCGGTAGCGCATTCCAGCTTCTTTTCATATGCATTTATGATTTTCCCGGAGAGCGGTCCCAGAGAGAGTAGCGTTACAACAAATAACAGCAAACCTGTCTTCATAAAGATTTGGGTTAAATAATTTGTTTTCGTGAATGACTGTGGCGATCGTTCATGAATATCCTGATGAAGGTCACCAGGCGACAGACCTGATACTGTTCCGGGACGGGCACACGGGTATCCTCCCCTGGAAATTTTCAGGCGCGGGCGTTGGATCTCTCCTTACAGGCTCAGGCAGTAACTGCACGGTTCGGAATGGGCGAACGGGCAGCGAGAAACAACAACGGGCCGGTTGCTGTCTCAGTGTTCATTGTATAATTGAGATGGCGTTAAGCGAAGGAAAGTTGCATAACAGCCCTATCAATTTTTTATTCAACCATAGTTGGATACCGGAGTTTGTCGTGTCTGTTACGAAAATGTTACAAATTATTTTTTTTGGCAGCCTTCGTTATGAAGGGCAAGGCACGCGGCCTTGTCCAGGTTTTTGACGGACCGGACGTTTGTCCCGGAACCGGCCACTGTCCGGGGAAGAACAATTCGTCGAGACTGGTTCTGTTGAGGTGCCGACGGCATCGGGGATACCGGCTCGACAACCCGGACTTTTTCAATAGGATGAAGTATTGTATTATTGGACTCCAGATCTGTTGCATTAAAAGTTGTGATTGCATGACGTACAAGCGGACTCTTTTCCCGATCATCCTGTCTTTGGTATTCAGTTTTTCCTTCGTGTTTGCAGACACCTGTCCCATTGTTCCTCTTCCATCGCAGTTCGCGGAGGCGGGAGGTCATCTGAACGTTTCAACCCTGGAGCGGATACGCGTGGCGGACAGGCAGCTCTTTCCCATTGCGCATTTTCTTCAGAAGGAAGTCCTGAAACATACAGGCTTTGCGCTTTCGCTGTCGGCGGCACCGGGTGACCATCAATCCATTATTATAGAGTTTGCGCAGGGCGCACCCATGGCGGATGAGGGATACAAACTGAGCGTATACCCCGATCATGCCGTGATCAGCGCGTCCACCCCTCACGGCGCTTTCAATGGTGTCGTCTCCCTCTTGCAGCTGATCCGCCTGGCCGCCGCAGAAAAGGGAGAGCCCGTGATCGCCTGCTGGAGGATTTCCGATTCGCCGCAGATGGCGTGGCGCGGTTTGATGCTGGACGAGTCGCGTCATTTTTTTGGGATGGAGACGGTGAAGCGAATGCTCGACTGGATGGCTTTCTACAAATTGAACAGGTTCCACTGGCACCTGACGGACGTGCCGGGATGGCGGTTCGAGGTAAAAGCGTTTCCCGATCTCGCGCTGGTCGGAGGAATAGGAAATCACACGGATTCTCTCGCGCCGGCGAAATACTACACGCAGGAGGAGATCAACGAAATTGTTCGGTATGCACGGGAGCGTTTTATCGAAATCATTCCGGAGATCGACATGCCGGGCCACGCCAGGGCGGCAAACCGCGCTTACCCTGGATTCAGCGGCGGTGGCTCGAAGTCGTATCCTGAATTCACATTTAATCCCGGCAAGGAGGGAACGTATGAATATCTTGCGAAGATCCTGCGCGAAGTGGACGTGCTGTTCCCGTCGAAGATGATCCATGTAGGCGGTGACGAGGTCGACTTCGGCAATGAAAACTGGAAGACGGACGCGGATGTGCAGGCCTTGATGAAGAGAAATCGCCTGGCCGGCCTGAAGGCAGTGGAACATTACTTTACGGAAAGGATGGCGGATACGGTCATTCACCTTGGCGCGAAAGTGCTGGGGTGGGATGAGATCGCAGCCACAAAAATTCCTGCCGGCGACATGATTATCTTCTGGTGGAGGCAAAACAAGCCCGAAGCGCTGAAGACAGCAATTGACAACGGCTACAAGGTCGTGTTGTGTCCGCGCATTCCACTTTATTTTGATTTCGTGCAGGACAGCGCGCACCGCGTCGGAAGAAAATGGGCGGGTGCGTTCAGCGACCTTAAATCAATTTTCGAATATTCAATGGATCGGTACCCCGACATCATCACGAAAAACAACCGCGGCCAGGTGATGGGGATTCAGGCCAATATATGGACGGAGCGGATTGTCTCGGAAGCACGGCTGGAGTACATGCTTTTTCCCAGGATCGCCGCGCTCGCAGAGGCCGCCTGGACGAGGACGGAAAAGCGGGATTACGACATATTTTTGAAAGCGCGCTTACCCGGCCAGCAAACGTTGTTCAGAAGATCCGGTCTTCACTACTACGATGTCGGCAATCCTTCTCTGACGCCGGAGATCATTGACTAGCTGTTGCCGCGGATTCGTCCTCACCATTATCAGGAAGCGCCTCGTCGATGTGGGATTGCGATCGTTCACCGGGGTGAAATATCCCGGAAAAGAAGCCCGGTTCTGAAAATGCTTCCACCCACGTCTGATGGTGGTCTGCGTTTTCAAAAAGGACGAAGGAAACGGATGCTCCCGCTTGCTCAAGTGCCTCCGCGATTTTCTTCGATTTGCTGCTGGGCACCACCTGATCTTTTTTACCGGCAAAGATCTGCCAGCCCGGTTTTGTCATCGATGATGCTTTTCGTTCGTCGCCTTCGCCCGAGATGGCCACGGCCGCGTCAAAGAATTGCGGATATTTCGCGACCATGGCGAAGGTTCCGTAGGCGCCCATGGAGAATCCTCCGATCGATACTTGTTCGGCATCGACGCGGTTACCGGTGATGAACGAATCGATAAGGCCTTTGAGTGTATCCATCACCGTTTCGCTGAACCAGTAGTAAGCGGGTGGACACTGTGGGAAGATGATAAAGGCAGGATATTTTGCGCGGACGCTGTCGGCCTCAAAATAGGAAGCGCCCACGCTGAGCTGTTTTTCATTGTCCCAGCCCCGTTCGGATATTCCGTGAAGGAAAATGTGCAGCGGGTAGCGTTTCGCAGTGTCATAGTGGAGGGGAAACAGGACGCGATAAGGCATGTGCTTGTATTCCGCATAGTGATACCCGGCTGAATCGCGTACGGGATGCGTTGGGTTTTCCATGGCCGCAGTATCTGTGGCCACGATCTCTCGCCCGGGAGGAGGGGGTTGCAGGAGAACCTCTTCGTTCTCCTGGCAGGCTGATACAACAAATAGGATTGAAAATAACCATATTAAAGCCGCTCTCATATCTCTCCTCCCTCTGATTCGTCGCCTCACCGTGAGACGTATATGATAACACCGGTTCTGGCCAAAAAAGTTTTTTGTTTCACGACCTCCTGCCTGCGATTATGTTCCAGCGTGACCGTTTGAAACTTTCTGGGTAATGCTTATGCAAAACCGCGTCTGGCCGCATCGTAAATAAAAATCCAAAACATGGCAGAGATAGAACAAAGCGGGGGTTCGGCCAGCCGCTATCCTAAGATCCGTGTGACGAAACGCTCAACCCGGATCGACATGACGCCCATGGTCGACCTGACGTTTTTGTTGCTGACCTTTTTCATCCTGACGACGGCATTCAAAAAAGACCGGGCGCTGCCGCTGACAATGCCGGACAAGCCTGACAAGAATTCGATTTTACCCGTGATGCCGGCCAGCGGCATTCTGAATCTGGTTCTGGATAAAAACGACAGAATCTATTGGTGGATTGGGCTTGACCCTCCTGTGCAGGCGACAAATTACTCAAGAGAAGGAGTACGCACGATCCTTTTGGAGAGAAGGAAGGCGGTGCCGGAGCTGATGGTTCTCATCAAACCCGATGGAGAATGCAGGTACGAGAATATCGTGGACATCCTCGACGAGATGGCGATCGCACGCGTCGCGAGGTATGCGGTCGTTGACTTAACCGCCGACGACAGGAACATGATTTCACAACGTCCGTCCGGGAGTGAGATAGGAGGCGGCCGCATTAATTAACAATATTCCTGATCTCCTTGCCGAGGATGGCGCGCACGCAGGCGTGGGCCGATTTGACCCGGATCTCTTTGAGTCCTTCTTCGCTGTAAAAGGCGGCGTGAGGGTTTACGAGGATCTTGTGGTAAGCAGGATGGTCGGGGTTTTTCCATGCGTGTACCAACGGATCGTCGACGGGCGGCTCTTTTTCCAGCACGTCGAACGCCGCTCCGCCCAGGCGGCCGCTGGCGAGGGCGTCGGGGATCGCGGCGGTGTCCACAACGGCACCCCTGGCGGTATTGATGAGGTAGGCTCCGGCCGGCAGGTACTCAAGTGTCTGCCGGTTGATCAGATGGTTTGTTTCGGGTGTCAGGGGGCAATGCAGTGTCAGGATCTGTACCTGTTGGAGAAGGGATTCCAGCGCTTCGGCGCGTCGGATGCCAAGCGCTTTATCGGATCCGTCAGGTTTATACGGGTCATAAAAGACCACATCCATTCCCAGCGCTTTCGCGCGCAGGGCTGTAGCCGTGCCAATCCTACCGAGGCCGAGAATGCCAATACGCGTATTGCGCAGCCGGGTAAGCGGTTTCACCTGCGTGTAGCTCCATTCTCCGAGCCCGTCGCGCAGCCGTGAATTCAAAAAAGTGATTCCGCGGGTGAGCGAAAGCATCATTCCGATCGCCGTGTCCGCCACTTCTTCCGAACCGTAGTCGGGAATGTTCGCCACGGGGAGGTTGAGCGCTCGTGCATAGGCGTGGTCTACGTTGTCAACTCCGACGCCCGCCCGCACGATCAGTTTGCATTGCTTCAGCCGGTCGATTGTTTTTCTTGTAATGGATACGGTGTGATACATGATGATCGCATCCGCATCTTCGACCCTCCCTTCAAGTTCATTCTCGTGCGATGCGTTGAGGGCGACGACATCGGCGGTCCCCTCCGCGATTCCTTTTTCGACATCCAGCGCGTCGGCGATGAAGTCGGTGATCACTATTTTGAATGGGTGTGCCATACGATGTTGTGCGTTTGTCAGGGCGGAACGTCTGGATTTCTTGTACTATAAATATATCGATTCCGCGGCGATATCCGGGTGGCTGTCTTCTGCACGCCGGATAGGTTGTTGTTTTTTTTTATA
>DASVOT010000811.1:0-9201 GCA_036383235.1 Chryseosolibacter sp. | reverse complement strand
TACGTCGTCGAGGTCCTTTCCCAGGAGAAGGAGCGGTATCGCCAGCTCATCACTCCGCAAGTAGCGATCCGTTCAAAGCAACAGTTCGGGCCCAATGCAGGGATCGATACAAACGAAAATGATCCGATCCATCTAGGCTATGGCCTGGGGTTTGGCTTGTATGAGACACCCTACGGTCGCGTTTTCTTTAAAGAAGGCCACGGCGAGGGGTGGCAACATTACGCTGTTGGCTTCCCCTCGAAGGGAACGGCGCTTATCATCCTGTCAAACAGCGACAACGCCGAAGGGACCTTCAAGGCCCTGATCGAATTTTGCCTTGGGAATCGATATACGCCGTGGTACTGGGAAGGGTATATTCCTACTTAATAGGAATGGTGCATGAGCGGCAGTCTGTCCGCGAGTGGCAGACCTTTCTTAAGGAAACGGATCACAACATCCCTTCCGGGGAACGAGATTCGATGGCCTCCTCATTGCCAGCATCGTCAGCTGTCATTGACCCGCTCCTGTTCGTTCACTATTTTCCCAGGTCGAAAAGCGATGTGAAAAACGCAACTCCCTTATGGCTTTATATTGCCGTCACTTTTGCGGTCTCCTGGTCCGTTTTCATAATGTTGGCGCTGAATCACCACGAGGTAATTTTCCTTTTCCGGGATGATGCCGAACATGCAAGGACGCAGGATCTCTGGCATGCATTGGGAGGCCTGGGGCCGCTGACCGGAGCGCTGGTTGTCCTTAGATTTTGCTATACGAAAGGAAACCGGCGCTGGTTCTGGCAGGGCTATCGCTTTCGAAGCCTGACCGCAACGGGATGGACACTTGCCCTTTCACCTCTCATTCTCTTCGCCTTCGCGCTGCTACTCAGTCGGCTCATCGAACATAAATGGTTTGATTTGACCGGCCACCTTGTAAACACCGGGCTAGACCAACCTCTGAACCTGCTGGCCTGGCTTCTGCCAAGCCTCTTTTACGGATTTGGGGAAGAAGCCGGATGGCGCGGTTTTGCCCTGCCTTTCCTCCAGTCGAAACATTCTGCATTTACAGCCACCGTCATCCTCGCCTCAATCTGGGCATGCTGGCATATACCGTCGTTCTTCTACCGGTATGAGTTGAAAGGCGTGGCCTATGCAGGTTTCCTGATGGGACTCTTCGCCGGGGCCGTTTGGCTAACGTTTTTGTATAACTATACAAAGGGGAGTACGCTTTCCGCAAGCATCTGGCATCTGACTTTCAATATTGTCTCGATGCTTTCGAAAGAGGAAGTGCTGCTATCGGCCATCATGAGCACGACCATAATGGCGTCGGCTATCTTTGTATTGATCAGGTATAAACCCGAAAATCTCACTTCTATTCAGAGAACCTCACTGATTCATTCACATTAGTCAACCTCATTTCTACTCCATGGATCGAACGCCGCTAAAGAATACGAAAATGAAGCACACACATTTCCGAAAGAAGAACCTTCCCCTAATTGAAGTGCGCCGATACCTTGAGCCCGGTCCTCTTGTGCTGGTGAGCTCGGCATGGAAAGGCAGTCGAAACATTATGACCATGAACTGGCATGCGATGATGGAGTTTACGCCGGCGCTCTTTGGATGCGTGATCTCCTCAGCCAATCACAGTTTCGGGATGGTCCGCGAAAGCAGGGAGTGTGGTATCAACCTGCCCACCACTGCATTGACTGAGGAAGTTGTTGGAATTGGAAATACCAGCGGCCTGGAGATCGATAAATTTGACGAATTCAACCTCACTGCGGAGAAGGCGGAAAAGATCAAGGCCCCATTGATCAAGGAATGTTACGCGAATTTCGAATGCAAACTCTACGACGACACCCTCGTTGAAAAATATAACTTTTTTATCTGGAAAATAGTAAAGGCCAGGGTTGCGATATCACCGAAACATCCCCAGACTCTTCATTATATGGGCGAAGGAGAGTTTATGGTTTCAGGTAAGATCATCAGCAGGCGACGCCAGTTTCGGCCGGGCATGCTATAGGATCTCGCATAGACCCGGCAGGCGGAAAATGAAGTGGCCCTATCATATTTCGGGTGCCGGCGAAATTGAAGGTTTTAATTCTTCCTGTACTCAGGCGGGACCACGGCAGCCTGCCTCGCCAGCAGCTTCCACTGGCCGTCCTGCTTCTTCCATACCATGAGAATGATGATATCGATTTTGCCCGGAGCATTTTTATTGAAAGTATCCCCCAGCAACCGATGACGCACAATTGCTGTGTTTCCTGAAGCTCTGACGGTTTGGTCCTGGAGCGCGATTGCGGTAAAAACTGAATGCCCTCCCACAAACTCATCGATAAACTGGGCTTTGTTCTCCACCATTCCGCTCGAGTGACCGTAGCTTAACTCATCGGCAGCGAGATCTTCCAGTACCGATTTATCGGGCTTGATCATCACCTGGCGAAGTCGTTCGACCTGCGCGGCGACTTCTTTCTCCTCATCGCTGAGAAGCCACGACGGGTCGTAGGTTTCACCGGCTGCCACCTGCACCATTGACATGCGGACTTTGGTCGGAAAGAACTTCTCATGGTCGGGCCGTTTGTGCGCGTGTCCCTGTCCGCCGCTGTTGTCCTTGATGACCAGGTCCATTTGCTTGATCCCTTCCGTCCAGATGATGGATTCATTCTCCCAGAAAGAAGTCATGGGCACGTCTTTCTCGTACACGCCGGCCTCGGTATAGACGCCGGTGTTTGTGCACCCGTATCCATTCCCCTGACCTTTGTTCGGGATATAGCAAAGACTCCAGGTGGTGGGTTCATTGCCCGGTGGTTTCTCGAGTACTTCCAGGCGCACATGCACCGTTCCATTGCGGTAGTCAACAGGCGACGTCCAGTCCTTCGGGCGATTCGTGTTCAGCATGTTGCCCGTCACATAGTAATGCGACTTGTTTGGTTTGGAGTTATCCGCATCGAACTTCGTATAGGTAAAAGTGACGTCGAAGAGGACGAATTGTTTATCTGGCGAAGTGCTTTTCGTTGGTCGTGCCGGCTGGGCGCACAAAAAAGAAGGAATCGCGAGGAAAACCAGCAACAGGTACTTCATGGCCAGGGGATTTCGTTAGAGGGATTAATGTAAGGATTATTTTCCTCATGAAATCAGGCCCGAAAGAATATATTAATCATCCGTGATGTGGGGTCGGGAATGGCGGTAGTATGCCAAATCCGCGAAGGTATATGTTAGTGGGGCCGCGTGGACAACCCATCCGGCTCAAAATCGAGGGAGATGGAATTCATGCAGAACCTCTTGTAAGTGGGCGCGGGGCCGTCATCGAAGATATGTCCCAAATGAGAATCGCAGCGTGCGCAGGTGACCTCGGTGCGCTGCATGCCGTGAGAGGTGTCCTCGTGGTAAAGGACGCTGTTTTCCCTTACGGGTTCAAAGAAGCTCGGCCACCCGCAGGTGCTGGCAAACTTTGCATCGGAACGAAACAGCTTGTTGCCGCAGACGGCGCAATAGTACGTTCCCTTTGCTTCTGAATCCCTATACTGACCCGTGAAGGGGCGTTCCGTTGCCTGCTCCCTTGCGACGGCATACAAATCACGGGGCAGTATCTTTTTCCATTCGGCGTTCGAGACGTCAAGGTGCGAGGTATCTGTGGTGGAGTAATATGGATTATTTTGATGGGTAGTCATAGTTTTACTGTTCTGGGCGCACGCCCCCACGCCATTTAGAAACAGCGCCGCGGCAAAAATAAGCAGAGACTTCATCAGATAAAGGATAATATAAATCCGGTCGACCAAATTAACAGATCTTCAGGAGAACAATCAACTCCATGCGAAAGTTCTTTGCCTGACACCCGCTATGTCTGGCCGCGATAGTAGCCGCAACGGACTCTCAGTATTTGACGGTCTGGTCACCCAGCAACCCGGTATTGTCCGCGAGGAACTTCATATATTCCTCCAGGTACTGTTGAGGAGTGACCCTTCTTTCCCTGACATGGGAAACATTTGTACGGATACAACGGTAGACGAAGTCGTAAACAAGGTCGACGATCTCGGGTTTCGCCTTCAGTGTATTGTCGTTGTCAGCGATAAGAGCCCCGCGTTTGCCGGTGCGCTCGGCCCTGGCAATTTCGAGCACGGCATAATCAACGGGCAGCCGGGCCATCCTCACACGGGCCAATACATCGGGCGACCGGGAGACCGCTTTCTCCGCGCGGTCAAAAAGATCGCGGTAGACGCCGATAAGCGAATCCGACAGAAATGTCTGCTTTTGAGGTAAATCAGATTCGGCGACCGGCCCGCCGAAGATGAGTAGTTTGCTGCCCGACCTTGCCATGCTCTGGTACAGGAGATCCATATACTCGTGAATGTACTCCGATGCGTCGCCGTAGTAACCGGACAAGAAATCGTTTACCACCTCGCTCACGTTCAGATCGGGATTCCACATGAGCTTCGCAAGGAGGTAAGCCTTAAGCTCCTGAAATTCACCACCAGTTTCAGGGCTGCCCTGTTCAAAAACAGCAGACACTCCGTTGTCGCGGAGGAACCTGAGATTCGGTTGCAACGTGTGCACATTGGGGAACGGCGAAATGAGATTCCGGAACTGCACGACATAATCCCAGACGATGATATTTCTGGTGAGCTTCGTCCACCCGATAAGGTCTTTGCAGAAGAGGGGATCGCCCTCCTCGAGCGAAACGTTCCTGACGCTTTCGATGCTGCAGAGCATGATATTCACGTTTTCCCTCGGCACAATATCCTTTGGAGGCACCCTTGTATGCTGGTACGCCAGTGTCGATATGATCTTGTCAGGAAACCGCTCCGCCACTTTGTTGACGAACGTCAGCAGCGAGCCCATGCCGAGCGGCGAATAGAATTCGTTCGGATGGGTGCTGTACTGGATGCTCCCGGGCGGAACAGCGGCGTATTTTTCGTCGAGGGCAGCGCACTCCGGACAACGGCAATAATTCACATTATCGTTCTGGCTGACGGACCAGTAAACTGCAGTGGGGTTCTCGTCGATGCTCGCCTGGAGATTTTTGCAGACAATCTCCAGTACCTCCGGATTGCTCAGGCATAACTGCGCTTCCGGTCGTCCCCTGGAGTTGTTGCCGGGATGCCGTTCTCCATCATAGAAGCTGAAATATTCAGGATGCGTTTCCCCGTATTCTTTGGTGCTCAGCAGGGAATTGAACGTGTGCACCCAGGAACCCCATTTGTTGCCGGCGTCCGGCAGGGTCGAATGAGAATCCAGCTTATGCCAGGCCATATACTCCGGGTCGCGGGCGTTGGCGGGATAAAGTTCTTCGCGATAGGAGAATGCCGGCACCTGCACGTCGCTGACCTGGTCGAGCGCGATCGTCTTCTTTTTCGGAACATAAGTGACCTGGGCCGAATACTTCCGGCACCCGAGATATTTTTCCAAGAAAGTATAGACTCCATACAAAACTCCTTTGTCATGACCGCCTGTGATCAGGAGATTCCGGCTTGTACTCTTGATGAAGAGTCCATCCTCTCCCAGCTTATCCATCGGAACGCCATTGGCTTCGGCGCGGTTTACATTCCCGATCAGCACCTCCGGACCTGCGATCGCTGCCTTATCCGTGGTCATCGGCAGCAGGACGCCCGACATCCTGTGGATGTAATCGCGGAGCACCATCGCAGCCTGAACTTCGATGACCGTGGGCCTGTCGGGGATGACGACCGTGCATTTGGTTTTCCCTTTGCTTACGAGCACGAACTGCTGGGCGTGTGCTGAAGACAAAAGCAGCATGAAGATGATGTACAGGATGGACCTTTTCATATATATCGAATCATTTTTTGGACTTGCAGATTTTAGTCGAGGATCAGAATCGGGATCAGAAGAGAGAGCGTCGCACGACGAATGAATTTACCGCTATTCTGCGTGATAATCAAGCGGGATGGCTCGGGATGTACCGCAGTTATGTTTTGCCCTCGCGGGGCTCGTGTGGTGCCGGGGAAAGACGCGGGTGGTGACTTATGGGAGTCTCATTCACCGCGGAGGCGCGATGGCGCAAAGAATGCAGGTCTAAACGCAGGTCTGTGCTGCACGCTTAGCTCCCCTATCAATTCCCGGAGGAACGCCGCTCGCAGAATGTGGTTTATTATGGTGTAAAAGCAGGTCAGTGAGGTCGGAGGGCTTTACCGAAAGATTCACGTCATTGCTCCAGGGTACGCCCTTGCCTTTTCAACTTGAATTTGAACCTGCATTTCGACATGCATAACCTGCATTTCTTCGCGCCATCGCGCTTTGCGGTGAAAAAAATATACCCTGCTGCGTAAGGTGGGGTGCAGAGCATTTAACAGGATCCGATGCGATGCAATGGCGGGAATTTCAATACCGCGATCATTGGCGCTTGAAGGCCATAAACGTCGAGTCTGTCTTTCTGAAAAACTCATTCCTGAAATCGTCTGTGAGCTCTTTTTGCACATCGGTGGTTTTAAACAAGGGGATTGATACCGGAATCGGGCCAATGCCGATTCCCAATTGATGATACTCAACGTTGTACAAGGTAGTTGCCGATTGAAATCTTGCGTATCCAAGAGGAGTGCCGTTTTTGAAATCCACGAATATCATCCACCCGTCAAAATAGCCGGGCTGAAACGTCTCCTTATCAACCAGACGAGGCTCGATGTGATTAAGTGGAGAATAGACCATGAGAAAGTCGAAGTTGAGAATAGATCGACCTGCTTTTGTTATCTCATAAGTCTTCCATTCTTCTTCAGGTTCATGATAAGCACGCTCAATGTCCTGCATGAGCTTTGAAAGCCACGGGCCATAAGGAATGGGTGGACTGACTGCAAACCCATTGTCGGTGAACCGGTTTACTTCGTCCGCAGAGGTTTGTAACGTTTCATTCCATTGAAGCGTTCGCAGGGGGAACGGAGCAGGTTCTGATTCAGGCGTAAGGGCTGGCAGCTTTTCCCTGACTCGTATCATTCTGTTGCGCACCTCGTCAAGGTAATACCGTGCGCTGTCCCTGCCCTCTTTTTCAACGCGCAGGCGCCTTTCACGAAGGGCATCCGGTTCAAAAATGGCTAACAGGATGACACCTGCAAACACGGCAAGGGAAACCAGGCATCCGATCTTGAAGACCTTTTTCATTATGAAATATAGGGATTTTCGCCGTCAAGCTTCAACACGCCCCATTCGCTCCGTTCACAGCTTCATTCTGTATTTGGTTTCCTGATATCTTTGTTCCCGGAATGAGCGGTCATGCTATTAAGCTATTCGATGAACCCGTCAGGAAATTTCTGGCCGGAGTGGATCTTGTGCTGAACAGCAACACATTTATTCTTCAGTTTCCGGTTTTACATCACGACGTCGTCAGTTCGTTTGAGGCTTTCCTGGCCACACCCGATTTTCAGTCGCAATTGCTTCAACAGGATAGAGACCGTGATTGGTACAACTTCGATCTATATGATCCTGAAACTGAAAGCTACAGGGTGCGCGCGGGTCTGTTAGTCAAGGAGAGCCACATTCTCAAGGCGACTCCGGTAAAGGAGGGCAGGCTGCAATACCTCATAGCAATGCTGACAGGCGACACGACAAAAGGACCTTTTTTCAGCTTCTACGGGAAACAGAAACAGGAAAAGGAGGCTGCGGAAATTGCAGCAGGTTTGATACAGCACTTATTCAACGATAGGCCGTGGGAGTTATTGATCCTTGAGCCCGACTTTCTGTGGAGCGAAGCCGAAAGGCACTTAACGAACGAAATATATTATTTCGCAGGTGAAGGCGGAAATGACTCCGCCACCGTGCTTGCGAGCGAAGACGAGGGCTATCTGATATTAACCAATGGGATTGACTGAGATACCGGGTTGGCAGTTCGCCGATCGCGTCAGCAGCGCGGACAATTGTGAACTGCCCATTGCCGATTGTTTTGGAGTAGACCTGACGGACAGATTATCGAACCCCTTGAAACAATTGTATGCTGTAAGTCAGCAAGTTAGTAGAGAATTAGGCACATAAATTGGGTTCGATTCATTCCTGCCGGGTTCGTTTAGGATTTGTTAACAAAAGTCAGTTAACCAGTTGCTAATGCCTGAGTAAACAACATTAAGAAAAGGCCTCCGCTGGAAGCCTTTTTTTTGGTTGACTTTAGACCAGCCCTTCATCGGCAAACGAAAAATAGCCTTCGCTGGTTAGGATTGCGTGATCCATGAGTTGTATTTCGAGGAATTTTCCGGCTCCCTTTATCTTTTCTCGTAACGTCTTTATTTGCCTCGTTGTCGGTAAGATTTCCAGAAGCCTGTAACCTTTTCCTGAGGGTCCTGTATATCAATTAAGTCCAAACTGGAATTTTATGCTAGCCAACTATCTTAAAATCGCCATCCGGCAACTCCTCCGAAACAAAGTCTTTTCCACTATCAATATGGTGGGCATGGCCATCGGACTGGCATGTTGCCTCATCATTACATTGTTTATTGTCAACGAGCTACAATACGACCAGTTTCACACCAAACGCGACCGTATATTCCGGCTCATCTCAACATTTAAAGATCCATCAGCATCCACCCTTGCAGTCACGCCTGCACCCTGGGCGCCATTGATCGCTTCCGAATTTCCGGCCGTGGAGAGCGCCGTGAGAATGTTGAAAGACACCCGCACGCTCATAGGGCTGGAAGGCGATCAGAGATTCTACGAACAAAATGTTTTCTTCTCCGATCCTGCCTTTTTCTCGGTCTTCGATTTTCCACTCACTCAAGGCAATGCCGACAAAGCGCTCACCGAAACCAATACCGCAGTGCTCACCAAAAGCATGGCCGAAAAATATTTCAGGAACGAAGATCCCATCGGAAAAACCTTGCAAATCACTTCGTCCTTTGGTAACGAGCTTCCCATAGTCATTACAGGCGTCACGAACGATCCGCCCGAGGAATCTCACTTTCATTTTAGCATCCTCATCTCCATAGCTACGCTTGGTGACATCAGTAATTTTTGGTCTTATCATATGTTCCAGTCGTATGTTCTGTTAAGAGAAGGCCAGCAACCATCCGACCTGGAAAAACTGTTTCCTGCTTTCGCAGAGAAATATATTAACCACAATGCGCAGGCCGATGGTGCTGTCAGCATGTTCTTGCAACCGCTCACAGGTATCCACCTGCACTCCAACCTGGTTGGTGAAGTGGAGACCAACGGAAGCATTACCTACGTCTACATCCTCTCGGGTATTGCGCTGTGTATTCTCGTGCTGGCGTGTTTCAACTTTGTGAATCTCTCCACCGTT
>DASVOT010000810.1:0-16357 GCA_036383235.1 Chryseosolibacter sp. | reverse complement strand
ATGATGTTCCGGCATTGAGACCTCTTCTTGGCGGCCAGCCGGCGTGTCCCGGTGACAATCGCTTCTGCGAAACACGCGGATATAAAAACGGCCTCGCAGAATCTACTCCTTCGCGGAGTGTGCTGCGCTGCAAAGGTGCGTCCGCTGCGCAGAATAATCCGGAAAGTTTGTCGCCGCGAGGCTCATGTGTAAGAAATTCTAAATGCGGGAAGAAAAAAATGGTTTGCGAGAAAGAATTGCCACAGCACTGCGAGTCATGAAGTTTCCGTTGCAATCCAAAAGAAATGCGCCACGCCGGCAATTCCTGCCATGGTAGCGGAGGGTTGAGGTTTAGCGCGCGCGAGTCGCGACGGTTTCCGTCTGTCGCGGTTTTTCCACAAGGTAACAGAATGTAACATTCAAGGGGTTTTTCATCCTGCGAGAAAGGATTTCAGCGGGATCAACTATTTTCGTTTCGGGCCCCGTATTTTTTCGGCGATCCATTCACGCACCCTGGAGGGTTTCCGTCCATCCGCTTCTCCAAGCACATAGCCGATGGGCTTAAGGCTGTCAACATGATCGCAGATAATTTTGATGATAGCGATGAGGGGAAGGAAGAGTATCATGCCGGCGACGCCCCAGATCAAGCCACCGAGGATAATTCCCAGGATAGACGAAAGGGCGCTCAGGTTCACTTCGCCGCCGACGACATTCGGTTCGATGAAATAATTATCGATCGTCTGGATCGCAAGCAAAACGACCCCTGCCCACAGCGCCGTCTGGACGTCCTGTGTCAGCAGCGCCATCATTACCGGCAATAGTCCGCCGAGTACCGTTCCGAGGTACGGGATCACCGTTAACGTGGCGGCTATGCAACCGAGGAGAACGGCATTTTTTACGCCCACCACGAGGAGACCGATCGAGTACAACGTCGCATCGATCATAATGGACATGGCCCGGCCGGTGAGGTAGCTTTGTGAGACGTGTGTGATCTGTTCGGTGATCAGCTTTACCCGCTCGGCGTCCTTGTCGCGAAACAACCTGAGGAAAAAATTCTCGAATTGCTCCTTGTTATAGATCATGAGGAACGTGATGACCAGACTAAGAATGATTGCCGAAAATGTCGATGTAATACCGCCGAGCAATTTTGTCGCCAGGCTTCCGGAAGCTTGCCTTGTCTTTTCGGCCTGCTGGATCACGATGGCCTCCTGTTTTTCAGGCGTTATTCCAATGTGCTCCTGGATGTAGGATTGGATCTGTTCCAGGAGCTCTTTTCCCTTCGATTGGATCACGGAGATGTTTTCAAGAAAAGTTGCCAATTGCGTGCTGACAAGAAAGCTGATGCCCGCAAAGACGAGCACGAGGATCAGGATACAACTCACGTCCGCCAGGGCCCTGTTAAAACCCCAGCTTTCAAATTTCCTGCAGACCGGGGCCATCAGCATTGACAGAAGCGCGCCAAAGACGATGGGTATAAGAAACGGAGCTCCGTAATGCATGACGACGACGGCCAACACAATGAAGAGCAGATATTGATTAGCCCTGAAAAAAATCTCCTTCATACGTTGCAGTCGTTTTGGCCGCTCTCCGGTGCGCACCGTCAATCAGCGTTGTTTTCTTTTATTTGTTGTCGATGGGGAAATGATCACCGCGATCCAGGCGGGTCAGGAGCGTCAAAACAAAAACCGTCCCTTTGACTATTTTGAGACAGTGTCAGACGAATTGCTGTTGCTGACGGCGTTCATGGGGAGAAACGTACCCATGATTCGAACGATTGAAATAGTTGAAGGCAAGGCTGGTCAAAGTGCGGCAATAGACATCGATGTGCCGGCGTATGTTCAGGTGAAGAGATCGGAACTGAGATAACGGTCTCCGCGGTCGCAGATGATAAAGACGACGACGCCCTTGTCTATTTCCGAGGCGATTTTCACAGCGGCGCTCAACGCTCCTCCACTGCTCATTCCCGCGAGGATGCCTTCTTCTTTCGCCAGCAGTTTGGTGTATTTGCGCGCGTCCTTCTCGGACACGTCGAGGATGCGGTCGACGCGTTCTCTTTCGAAGATCCTGGGCAGGAATTCCGGCGACCAGCGTCTGATGCCTGGAATGCAGGAACCGTCAGTCGGTTGTGTACCGATGATCTGGATTTCAGGGTTCTGTTCTTTGAGGAACCTCGAGACGCCCATGATGGTGCCGGTAGTACCCATGGCCGAAACAAAGTGCGTGATGGTTCCTTTCGTGTCGGCCCAAATCTCAGGGCCGGTCGTTTGATAATGGATCCTGTAATTGTCGGGATTTGAGAATTGATTCAGGATGTAGTAGCCCTGTCTCGCGGCCATCTCTTCCGCCAGGGTCCTGGAGTACTCGATGGTTTTGGCAGCCGGTGTCAGCACCACCTTTGCGCCATACGCTTCCATTGCCAGCACCCGTTCCCGCGTTGAGTTATCCGGCATGATCAGTGTCATTTTCAGGCCCATGATGCGGGCGATCATTGCCAGGGCGATCCCGGTATTTCCGCTGGTCGCCTCCACCAGGTGGTCTCCCCGGCGGATGTCCCCGCGTTCGAGCGCTCCCCTGATCATGCCATAGGCTGTGCGATCTTTTACGCTGCCTCCCGGGTTATCGCCTTCAAGCTTTCCAAACACTTTTACATTCTTATTCGGGTTGATATTCTCAAGCTCAACCAGCGGCGTGTTTCCGATCAGTTCCTGAAGTCTCATGCTATACAATGGGCTTTTACGGGCGGGTAGCCTTGTCGCCGTCCGCCTTAAAAATAACAATATCTGTCTCTTCGGTCTGGCCGTTATACATTTTGGCCTGATAATAGATTTTTGAGTTCGGAGGAACGCTTCTCGTGAGCCAGACATTTCCACCGACCACGCTGTGGTGGCCGATGACCGTTTCACCTCCGAGGATGGTCGCGCCGGCATATACCACGACGTGATCTTCCAGAGTGGGATGGCGCTTCTTCACAGCATCTTCCTTGCTCACGCTCAAGGCGCCGAGCGTCACCCCCTGGTAAATTTTCACATGGTCGCCGATCACGGCCGTTTCACCGATGACGACACCGGTGCCATGGTCGATGCAAAAGTGATTTCCGATGCGGGCGGATGGATGGATGTCCACACCGGTTTTGCTGTGCGCATGCTCGGTTATTACGCGGGGCAGGCCCTGTACGCCGAGGAGATGAAGTTGATGGGCGATCCTGTAGGCGGAAATCGCATAAAAGCCCGGATACGTCCGGATCACCTCGCTTCTGCTTTTGGCAGCCGGGTCACCTTCATACATGGCCGTCACGTCTTCGTTCAGCTTCTCAAAGATCCCGGGAAGTGCGTCAAAAAATTGTCCGGCGATCGCGGCGCTCTCCACATCGCCTCTGTGCGGATTGAAGCGCACAATATGGTCGAGCTCCTCCTTAAGGCTGACCATATGCCGTTCAAATTCTTCCAGCGACGGAAAAGTCAGCTGCGTATAATCCGCAAACAACGTTCCCAGCAGCTTCGTGAAAAAATTCGCCACCTCCGCCGGGGACGGACAGGTCGGACACGCCTGATGCGCGTTGTATAATCTCTGCAAAAATGACTTATCCATGATCCCTAAATAGACGTTTTATTTATTGCTTCAAAGTATTTAACAACTTTTTAACGGGAAGATAGCGATTGAGCGCGTTAAACCGAGGAAGCAGCCAGCTACCTAGACGGAAGCCGCTGCGAAAGGTTTCCGGCTGGAACGAAAAAAGAGGTTTTTTAAGCTTTAATTCCAATGGCACAATAATTAATCAGGATTTTATCCGGTACTTTGACATAAGTTGTCAGATTCTTTACCCCATTATTGTATATGAGCCTGAACGAAGTGAACACCAAGTGGACAGACGAAAGAATCCTCGAGCTTGTCCGCAAACTGAGAAACGATCTGATCAAAGATTTTCTGGACGAACGCCAGTTGAAACAATATGTCGCCAATAATTTCAGGGTATATGACTTGTCAAATATCAAAATTGAATTCATTAAGAAAGACCTCAAGGAGCTTCTGATATCTCCGGTAAACACCAACCATTATCAGGGCCTTATCGATCAGATTCGTGAGACGGACACTGCGGGAATTACAGAAACAAACGAGCCGCTCTTTTACAAAGAGCTGGAGTCCATCTTCAAGCGCTACATTTATTAACCGGGGGAACCGATGACCGATCGGCAGCTTGGGCAGGCCACCGCCGAACGGGCTCAAGAGGCCACCCTTATTTGCGGTACTGCTCGATCACCCTTTTCAGATATTCGACCTGCACCACACCCGCCTGTTTCCATTTTAGTTCGCCATTCTTGAAGAGCGCCAGCGTAGGAACGCCTTTCACCTGAAAGATATTCGCAATGGCGGGATTCTTGTCTACATCAATTTTGATGATTTTCGCCTGGTCGCCCACCTGGCTCTTGAGCTCCTCCAATATAGGCTTCATCATCTTGCAGGGCCCGCACCAGTCGGCGTAGAAATCCACAAGCGTTGGCGTTTCACTTTTTACCAGGTTGGAGAAATTTGCATGCGCCATAATCGTTTTATACTGTGAACATAGAAAATTATAGCACAGTTTCATTGTGATGGGCAAAAACTCGCGGAAGGGCATATCGGACGGTTCGACAGAGCGGCATCTGGTCAGGCAAAGGCCAGGGGTGCCGGGAGCGCCATAAATTCAGGCCCTACACGCGGGTTGGACATCCGGAACTTTTTGGCTCGTGGTCACAGTTTTATAAACCTACTGCGCCGGAAACCCGGCCCCGGCTTTAACGACATACGAAAAAAACATGAATAAAAACTTCTTAAGATTTATTGTTCCTGCCATTTTACCCCTGATCCTGGTGTTCTCCTGCAGGGAAGAAGAGCCTCAACCGGCTGCCCCCGTCCAGGAGGTGAAAAATGATGTCAACAGTCATATCGACTCCTGGATATATGACAATATGAAGTACTGGTATTTATGGAACGATGCCTTGCCGGCTTCGACCGACAAGAATCTCGATCCTGAATCCTATTTCAAATCCCTGCTGAACAAGGAAGACCGGTTTTCCTGGATACAGGACAACTACAAAGAGCTGCTGAACTCGCTGCAGGGCATCGCCAAAGAAGCCGGCTATGAATTCGTGCTGTATCGCGAAAAAGAAGGCAGCGACAATGTGGTCATGCAGATCACCTACATCAAACCCGCTTCACCGGCGGAAGCTGCCGGCCTTAAACGCGGGGACCTCATCACACACATCAACGCCAGGCAGATCACCGTCGACAATTACCATGATCTTTTGTCGGCGATCAAGGAGGATCACACCGTGGAATACAAACCGCTCCTTGTGGATGACCAGAAATTCGGCGATCCTCAAAACGCTTCCCTGTCTGCGGTCGAATACACCGAGGATCCGAATTACCTGCATAAGGTGATCGAGACCGGCGGAAAGAAGATCGGATATTTTGTCTACAACTTTTTTGCGCAGGGCACCGATTCACAGCCCGGAAAGTATGACGCCGAAACTGATGCTGTCTTCGCTGATTTTAAAGCCCAGGGCATCACCGATCTTGTGATCGACCTGCGATTCAACAGCGGCGGGTCCGAGGCTTCTGCCAGGAATCTGGCCAGCCTCATCGGACGCGGTGTTGACCAGGGCAAGATATTCCTGAAACGCGAATACAATAAAACGGTGGAGCAGGACATCCTGAACGATGAGACGTTAGGGGAAGATTATCTTATCAGTCACTATCAGTCTGAGCCGAACAACGTTGGCAGCCAGCTGGCAGGTGGACGAGTCTACATCCTGACCAGTTCGCGTACCGCTTCGGCGAGCGAGCTGATCATCAATGCACTGAAACCTTTTATGGATGTATTTCTTATTGGGGATACTACGTACGGGAAGAATGTGGGATCCATTTCGCTGTACGATGAAAAAGATCCGCAAAATCCGTGGGGCATGCAGCCGATCGTCGTGAAGGTGTATAACAGTCAGGATAAATCTGACTATAGTAACGGCTTCCAGCCAAACGTTCTCCACAAGGACAACAACCTGTTCATCTATCCCCTGGGAGATCAGCGGGAGGCACTGTTGAGCGTGGCAATCGGACAGATCACGGGTGCGGCTACCACCGCCCGCGAGGGTGGTGTTACCAGGACACCGCTGGCCCATTCGATGGATTTCAAGCGCCGCAGCTATAACCTGATCATGGATTCGGAGAAATTGCCCCTGGGCAATCTGTGAGACCAGAATGCTTCAAAATTGCGGACGATCATCCCGGCGTCCGCAATTTCTATTTAAACACCTTTTTGTATGTATCCTCGTCAAAACCGAGGGCAAGCACCTGGCCGGATGATTCGATCAATGGTCTTTTGATGACGCTGGTCTTCTCCTTCATCAGTGCGATGGCTGACGCCTGGTCCTTTATGCCTTCCTGCACGTCAGCGGGAAGCTGACGCCAGGTTGTACCTCTCTTGTTGACGAGGCTTTCCCACCCCACCTGTTTGCACCACTCCTTTAATTTCGATTCGGAAATCCCCATACTCTTATAATCGTGAAAGACGAATTCAACATTCTTTTTGTCGAGCCAGCCGAGTGCGGATTTGACCGTATTGCAATTCCGGATGCCGTAAACAGTAAGCGCCATATGCTGGGTTATACGTTAACTTTTTGTTGTTCGCCTTTAAGGCCTTTCACAAACCGGTGTATGTCCTTCTCAAGGTCGGCCGATTGTTTCAATAAATTAATAAAAGCGCTGCCGACAATGGCTCCCGAGGCAAATTCACATGCCTTAGAGAACGTTTCGTGGTCTGATATTCCGAAGCCGATGAGGCAGGGGTTCTTCAACTTCATTTGCCGCAGGCGCCTGAAGTAGTCGATCTGATCGTCTTTAAAACCGGTTTTTGCCCCCGTGGTACTCGACGCTGAGACCGCATACACAAAACTATTGGAGGCGGCGTCGATCTTACGGATGCGCTCCTCCGACGTCGTAGGTGAGATGAGGAACGTATTGCAAAGGCCGTGACGTTCGAAGAGCGTTCTGAAATTTTCCTCGTATTCATAGACCGGCATATCGGGTAAGATCAGCCCATCCACGCCGGCAGCCGAAGCGTCGTTGACAAATCTCTCCATTCCATACTGCAGGACCGGGTTGAGGTATCCCATGAGGATGACCGGGATCTGAATGTTCTGATTCCGGATCTCCTTCACCTGGGAAATAAGCAGGCGAACGTTCATCCCGTTTTCCAGGGCGATCTTATTGCTCTCCTGGATGGTGGGACCATCGGCGACCGGATCGGAAAAAGGAATACCGATCTCGACAATGTCCGCGCCGGCATCATATAAATGCCTTGCAATAGAGACGGTGCTCTCCAATTCCGGAAATCCGGCCGTGTAGAAAATTGAAAGAATATTCCCTTTTTTCTTTTTGAATAGAGCGGCAATCCTGTTATCCATTTCGCAATCTCTTTAATTTTGAATTTTGGGCTTCGGCAGGCTCAGCCACCGGGCTTCGGCAGGCTCAGCCACCGGGCTCCGGCAGGCTCAGCCACCGAAGTTGAATCTTGAATCTTAATATTTCCCCCACCGGATGTACGTTTCCAGGTCCTTGTCTCCGCGTCCTGAAAGGTTCACGACCACCACGTCGTCGCTCTGGAACTCGAACTGTTTCAATGCAGCGATGGCGTGAGCCGATTCGATGGCGGGGATAATACCCTCGAGCCTGCTTAGCTCGATACCTGCCTGCATTGCCTCATCGTCGGTGGCGCTGACAAACTTGACGCGTCCGACATCAAACAGGTGGGCATGCATCGGTCCGATACCCGGGTAATCGAGGCCTGCCGATATGGAGTGCGGTTCGACAACCTGTCCATCCTCGGTTTGCATGAGCAGCGTCTTGCTGCCGTGGAGCACTCCCGTTTTACCGAGGGCAGTGGTCGCGGCTGATTGGCCGGAGTCGATACCTTTGCCGGCCGCCTCCACTCCTACCAGTGTGACGTGCTCGTCGTCGAGGTAATGGTAGAACGCACCCGCGGCGTTGCTCCCACCTCCGACGCAGGCGAAGACATAATCAGGATAGGGATGGCCGATCTCCGCGGAGAGCTGCGTCCTCATTTCTTCGCTGATGACGGACTGAAAGCGGGCGACCATGTCGGGATACGGATGCGGCCCAACCACTGAGCCAATAATATAATGGGTATCCGACGGGTTATTGATCCAGTGGCGCATGGCCTCATTGGTCGCATCCTTCAGTGTCATGCTTCCGCTCGTGACAGGCACCACGGAAGTGCCCAGGATCCGCATGCGTTCCACGTTCGGACGCTGCCGCTCCATGTCGATTTTGCCCATGTAAACAATGCATTCCATTCCCATCAGCGCGGCCACAGTTGCAGTAGCCACCCCGTGCTGGCCGGCGCCGGTTTCGGCAATGATCTTCTTCTTCCCAAGCCGTTGCGCCAACAGGATCTGTCCGACGGTGTTGTTCACTTTATGCGCCCCTGTATGGCAAAGGTCCTCGCGCTTTAGATACACACTGGCGTTGTATTTCGCGGAAAGCCGTTTGGCCATATACAGCGGCGTAGGACGGCCAACATAATTCTTCAGCAGGCCGCAGAATTCCTTCTGAAATTCCGGATCGTCAATGATGCTGAGGTAATGGGTTCGAAGTTCCTCGACATTGGGATACAGCATCTCCGGAATATAAGCGCCCCCGAACTGTCCATAATATCCCCGCGCGTCTGCATGGTAACTCATTTGATTATTCTTTAGAATTTAAGATCAATCTGATTGCCTTTATTTTTGCCACATCTTTCAGGGCCGGTGTCACCTCCACGCCACTGTTCAAGTCTATCGCCTGGAGGTTAAAATCTTTCAGCATTTTCACGCGTTCGGCGTTCTGCGGCGTGATTCCCCCGCTGATAAAAAACGGAACGCTCTGATCATAGCGCTCAAGCAGGCCCCAGTCGAAAGATATTGCGTTTCCGCCATAGAATCTTCCCTTCGTGTCGAAGAGGAAAAAATCGACCTCGTCCCGGTAATCCCTGGTGACCGTGAAATCCATATTCTCGTCGATGGAAAAAACCTTGATCACGCCCACGCCATGAGTTCTCAGCTCGTGGCACTGCCGGACGGATTCTCCTCCGTGCAGTTGTACAAAATCCAACCGGTGCTCTTCCGCTTTGGCGATGATATTCGCGGTGGTTTCATTAACAAAAACCCCCACCCTTTTGATAAAGGCCGGGAATTCATCGGGTACTTTGAAATCCGGCCCCACGTATCGCGGCGTTCCCGTATAAAAGATGAATCCCATATATTCAGGGTGCAGCTGCGACACCTCCAGGATGTTTCCCGGCTCGCGCATACCACATACTTTCATCCTGATATTCATAACCATTATTCCTTTTCCATCGCCACGCATTCCTGATCGGGCGAACAATTTTCTAAGATCCCATTTTCATTTTCCGGATAAAGTCCGCCGCCGACACATGGGGATGGCGGTCCTTCATAAAATTCTCGCCGATGAGAAACCCCTGATATCCGTAATTTCGCAACTCGGCGATGGTATCGGGAGACGAGATTCCGCTTTCCGAGACCTTCACAACGCCCGGTGGTATAAGCGGGGCGAGTTTTTTGGATGTTTCCGTGCTGACGGCGAACGTTTTCAGATCGCGGTTGTTTACGCCGATAAGGTCTGCCCCGGCGTCGATATTACTCATCAGCTCTTCTTCGTTATGCACTTCCAGCAGGACCTCGAGGCCAAGAGAGTGGGCGAACGACGCAAGTTCCTTCGACTTCCGGGCATCCAGGACTGCGGCGATGAGCAGGATGGCGTCAGCGCCAATGGATTTTGCCTCCACGATTTGATATTCGTCAATGGTAAAATCCTTTCGCAGGATAGGGCAATGGTTGAGTCGCCTCGCTCTTGAAAGGTCGTCGTTACTTCCGCCGAAAAATTCTTCGTCGGTAAGCACGGAAAGCGCCGACGCGCCGGCCCGCGCATATCCGACGGTGGTCTCCTCAACGGAAGCTTGTCCGTTGATGATTCCCTTCGAAGGAGACCGGCGCTTGAACTCGGCGATGATGCCGGACGCCTCAAAGGCGGTCACACCTGCCTTCATGGAAACTGTGGGCCGGGAAAAGAAGCTGCTCTGTTCGAGCACGTTGATCCCGACGGCGCGCTTGCGATCGCTGACTTCCTTGCGTTTGTGCAGAATGATCCGGTCGAGGACGTTCATGTTGAGAGGTCAATTTTGACTTGCCATTAATTTCTTAAAAGTTTCCAGGGCTTTACCCGACGCCAGCGCTTCCTTGGCTCTTTCAACCGCATCGAGCAGGCCCTTCGACTGGTTTGCCGCGTAGAGCGCCATCGCCGCATTGGCGATCACCGCGTGGTTCTGCGCGGCGGTAGCCCGTCCCTCGAGCACCGCCTTGAATATGGCGGCAGACTCTTCAACCGATTGGCCACCGCGGATATCCTCATACTTCAGCTCAGGAAGTCCCATGTCGGCAGGCGTCAGGATCTTTTCGCCGCCGTTGTAAAATATTTTAAGCGGGCCGGTCAGCGACACCTCGTCGAATCCGTCTACGGAGTGAAGAATGACGAAATCTTTCGACGCATTCTGATAAAGATAGCCGTACTGGCGGGCGAGCTCGAGGCTGAAAACACCTACCAGTTGCCGGGAAGGGAAAGCCGGGTTAACCATGGGCCCCAGCATGTTGAAAAATGTTTTGACCCCGAGGTCTTTGCGGATGGGAGCGACATTTTTCATAGCCGGGTGAAACAGGGGCGCGTGCATGAAGCAAATATTTGCGCGGTCCAGGCTTTTCTTCAGCGCATCGATATCGTTCGTGAACTTGTACCCGAAATATTCCATCACGTTTGAAGATCCGCAAGGGGACGAGACGCCATAGTTGCCGTGTTTTGCAACGGGCTGGCCGGCGGCTGCCACGACAAAGGAGGACAGGGTGGAAAGGTTAAAGGTATTTTTTCCGTCGCCGCCTGTGCCGCAGACATCCATTACAGGCTGATCAAAGTCCACGCGCAGACAAAGCTCCAGCATCGCATCGCGGAAACCCTGCAGCTCGTCCACCGTGATGCTCCGCATCATGTAGACGGTCATAAATGCTGTCGTCTGACTGGGGTTGACTTTTCCCGAAGTCAGCTCCACCAGGACTTTTTTCGCCGTTTCCTTGCTCAGCGAGCGGTGGTCGATCAGTTCGTTTAATATTTCCTTCATCGGTTTGGTTGGTTATTTCCTTGTTCACCCGGGTTATCACACGGCGCCGCGCAGCCAGTTCGCGATCATTGCGGGACCTTCGCGCGTCATGATCGACTCGGGATGAAACTGCAGGCCTCGCACGTCGTAGGTTTTGTGGCGCAGCCCCATGACAAGATTATCTTCGTTGACAGCTGTTATTTTCAAATCACCGTTAACAGATTCGGGCACCACGGCCCATGAATGATAATGCGTGGCTTCGAATCTCGGCGGCACCCCCCGGAAGAGGTATTCTTCAGGGTCTTTCACATCGGTAAAGGAGGTTACCCCATGCAAGACTTTGGGGATGTTAAAGAGCCTGGCCCCGTACACTTCTCCTATGCCCTGGAGGCCAAGGCATATTCCGAGGATGCTCTTGTCAGGGCCGTACGTTTTGATGACCTGCTTCATGATTCCCGCCTCATCGGGTATGCCCGGCCCGGGAGAGAGCAGGATCTTGTCGTACTTCTTCACTTCGTCCAGCGCGATCCTGTCATTCCGGAAAATATCGACCGCATATCCAAGGGCACGGATGATGTGCACCAGGTTGTAGGTGAACGAATCGTAATTATCGAGGACTAAAATCTTCATGGTTTTACACAACTAAATTTTCTCCGCCAGCAATACCGCCTGGCGCAGGGCGGTCAACTTGTTATTTACTTCCTGCAACTCGCTTTCAGAGTTTGATTTGGAGACGATGCCCGCTCCGGCCTGGTAGATCAGTTTGTTCTCGTGGCTCAGGAAGGTGCGGATCATGATGGCATGATTAAAGGTGCCATCGAATCCAAGGTAACCGATAGCCCCGCCGTAAAATCCGCGGTTGGTGTTCTCATATTTATTGATCAGGGTCATGGCCAGATGTTTGGGGGCACCCGAGAGTGTTCCTGCCGGAAACGTATCCGCGGCGATCCTGACGACGGAAGACTCCTTTTTCACTTTTCCTGTCACCTTTGAAACCAGGTGGATGACATGCGAATAATACTGGATCTCCTTGAAGACTTCCACCGTCACGTTTTCCGCGTTGCGGCTCATGTCATTACGGGCGAGGTCCACCAGCATGACGTGCTCGGCATTTTCTTTTTCGTCAGCCGCCAGCCTGCCGGCGATCTCAGCGTCCTCCTGGTCGTTTCCCGACCTCCGGAAGGTGCCGGCAATGGGAAAAATATGCGCTTTGCCTTTCTGAACCTGCAACTGCGCTTCGGGCGAAGATCCGAAAAGTTTGAAATTACCGTAATCGAAGTAGAAGAGGTAGGGCGACGGATTGATGGACCGGAGGGCGCGGTAAACATTGAATTCATCACCTTTGAAGCCCGTGGTGAATCGCCGCGATAACACAATCTGGAAGACGTCGCCGCGGAAGCAATGCTCCTTTCCCTTGTCGACAATCTTCAGGAACTCCTCATCTGTAAAATTGGAGACTTCGCCATCGGTGAGGGAAAACTTGTAGGTGGCGAACCGGTTGCTGAAAATGATCTGTTCAACCTTGTCGAGGCTGTACTTTCCCTGCGGGGCGTTCGCCACAGTAAGCTCGAAGAGGGTGAGCTCGTTCGAGAAATGGTCCACTACAATGACATACCGGTAAAGCTTGTAGAGGATATCGGGCATGGGAGTCGTTTGCTGGGCAATGTCAACGTCCTCGAAGTAGCGCACGGCATCATAGGCGATGTATCCGAAGAGTCCGGAGTTGATGTATTTCGCATGGGGATCGGGCATCTCAAACGACTCGCGGAACCGGTCGAGGTATTCAACGGCCTCCCCTCTTTTTTTGAGGTCCGCCTTTTGAGTCTTCCCGTCCGGGAATTGCATGGTCACCGCCGGCCCCGAAACTTCAAAAGAGGCGATGGGGTCGCAACAGATGAAGGAGAGACTGTTTTCATGCCCATGGTAATCCGAGCTCTCCAGCAGCAGGCTGCAGGCGAAAACGTCGCGCAGCTTCAGATAGATGTTGACCGGGGTAAGCGTGTCTGCCAGGAGTTTTTTTGAATTCGTTTTTAGCTTGTACATCGGTGCTCAGTGTTTTGGGGTTAATTTTTTGGGTCAAAGGTCCGGGGCTGTAAAAGGCTGAGGCCCGCCCCGATTGATCGGAGCGGGCCTCAGCGTAATCTTTTATAGGATAACTAAAGCACAGGTTCGCACCGATCGAAGTTCGACGTATGCCACCACCATGCTATGTTTTTCAGGTTTAACATTTTATTAAGCTTCCGTTTTTTTCTTTACCACCCGCCTCGCCTTCACCGGCGCTTCCGGAGCAGCTACTCCTTCCGACGATTTTTTAGCGGCTGCTCTGTTCAGTTTGAATTTGATCGCATTTCTTTTCCTTGAATTTCCGTAGGAGCCTTTCGCGATCTTTCCCTTTTTAGACTTTTTATCCCCTTTTCCCATTTTCAAGAAACTTTACGCCGCAATTATAACAAAGGGACGATTGATTACCAAATCCAGGCAGCAGAAACGTTATCAGGACCTCCCGGTTGCAGGCATAGCAGGTCTCCTCAGGGTAAAAACCTGAAAAGGATACAGTCTTTCGGTTCGTTGCCCTGGTTGACGAACCTGAACCATTTGACAAGGCGCGCTTCTTCAACCATTCCGCACTTCTGGAGCACCCGGATCGACCCCGTATTCTCGGCATCGACAAAGGTGCCGATCCTGTAAATGTCTTTAAAGGTCCGGAGGACAGACAATACGCTGGAACACGCTTCAGTTGTATATCCGTGCCGCCAGTGCCCCGGGCTCAGGACGTAACCGATCTGTACCTTTCCCTCATCATGAACGATACCGATACTGCCGATAAGAAGTCCGTTTTTCAATCTGATCGAATAGGAGTAATCGGTGCCGAAGTTCCAGTTGGCGATGGCGTATTGCAGGAAAAGCCGCGTGTCGTCCACGCATTCATGGGTTGCCCACGAAAGATAACGGGTAGCCTGAGGTTTGCTTGCATATGCATAAAATATTTCCTCCGCATCTTCGTATTTTAGCCTCTGCAGCAGCAGTCGCTCGGTCTTGATCTCAGGAGGCATCGGCAGGCGAATCATGATCAAATTAAATAAGTATGGCCAAGGGCAGCAATATCGTACACCAATATTTTAAGAAAGAGTTTGAGGACTTCACGCTTTTGGTGAAAGTAAACCCGATCCTGTTGACGGCCACCGAAATCACGGTCTATAAAGACAAGGACCCGGAATTCCGAGAGCTGGAAGCGGACGAGAGTATTTTCGATGACCTCCGGGAGGACGGCTTCACCGAGTCAAGCGCCCTCAGCTTCAATATGTATTTGTCCGGACTGATCAAATAGTCGCGCTGGTCGTTGATGCCAGGCGGGCGTATGGCCGAGGATAGCGACCGTTCTTTCATCCTCTGCCGGGAGATGCCAGGAATATTTCCCGGGCAAGTACTAATTCTGCCTTTCGGGTTGTATCTTTGCGCCCAGCAAGCCGGCACGACCAGCTCCTGCTGAATCCCCCCAGGACCGGAAGGTAGCAAGGGTAGGCGGTTGTAGCGGTGCGATGTTCGGTTTGCCTTTTTTTTAATTAACGGAGATCAGCTTCCGATCTTTTAGACCACTTAAGCCTGGCGATCGCATCCAGGTGATATAGCCACTTCCCGTGTTTATCATTACCTTTGAGCCAGCTACCAATCAAAATCAACACAGAAATGAAATTTTTTATCGACACTGCGAACCTCAAAGAAATAACAGAAGCGCACGATCTCGGCGTGCTGGATGGCGTAACGACAAACCCTTCCCTAATGGCAAAGGAGGGGATCAAAGGGGCGGAGAATATCAAAGCTCACTACAAGGCAATCTGCGACATCGTCGACAACAATGTCAGCGCGGAGGTCATCGCGACGGACTTCGATACTATTATTAAAGAGGGCAGGGAGCTGGCGAAGATCGACGATAAGATCGTCGTGAAGGTGCCCATGATCAAAGATGGCGTGAAAGCGATCAAAAAATTTTCCAGCGAAGGCATCCGCACCAACTGCACGCTTGTGTTCTCAGCCGGCCAGGCAATCCTGGCGGCGAAAGCCGGCGCCAATTACGTTTCTCCCTTCATCGGCCGGCTTGACGACATTTCACAGGACGGCCTCGAGCTCATCGCCCAGTTACGGCTGATCTATGATAACTATGCGTATGAGACCGAGATACTGGCGGCGTCGATCCGGCACGCTATGCACCTCATTAAATGCGCAGAGATCGGCGCCGATGTGGCAACGTGCCCGCTGACAGTCATCACCGGCCTTCTGAAGCATCCGCTGACCGACAGCGGCCTGGAAAAATTTCTGGCCGATCACAGAAAAGCAAACGCTTAAACCGCTTATGTTCTCATCCGATCCGGTTGTCCGCATCAATGATGCATGCATTTTTCAGGATCACAGCACGGTCCTGTCAAACATCACCTTTGATATCGAAAAAGGAGAATTTGTCTACCTGGTCGGCCGCACGGGCTCGGGAAAATCGTCATTGCTGAAGACCTTGTACGCCGATCTTGCCCTCAGGCTCGGCGATATCCATGTCTGCGGTTTCAACATCCGGGGCATCCGAAGCGCGGAAGTACCCTTGCTTCGCAGGAAGCTCGGTATTATTTTTCAGGACTTTCAGCTTTTTCACGATCGAAGTGTCGGCGAGAACCTCATGTTTGTCATGAAGGCTACCGGTTGGCGGGATGGTTCGAAAATGCGCGGACGTCTCACCGAGGTACTGATGCAGGTTGGACTCGGCTCAGTGGAGAAAAAAATGCCTTTCCAGCTTTCGGGAGGCGAGCAGCAGCGGGTGGTCATTGCCCGCGCGCTGATCAATGAACCGCAGATCCTTCTGGCGGACGAGCCCACGGGTAACCTCGATCCGGAAGTGTCATACGGCATCCTGAAAATATTCCAGCAGATCAATAAAAGCGGAACCGCTGTGTTGATGGCCACGCACAGCTATGGACTCATAAAGAAATTTCCCGCCCGCATTCTCAAATGCGAAGACGGGAAAGTGCTGGACTCCTCGGTTCAGAATTTTGAATTGATGGGAGAATATTAGTTCGAGGGACTACGCTTTCCTCTCCCCCGGCCTCTTCGCCGCCTTTTGTTTCCCCGACTCCTCGAGCTTCTGCAGGTGCTGGTTCAACAAATCGATCCTCACCAGCAGGTTGAGCACCAGCG
>DASVOT010000809.1:0-8762 GCA_036383235.1 Chryseosolibacter sp. | reverse complement strand
ACTTTGAAATGGAAACAGCCGGTTATTATGCAATGGGGAGACTTCTGGGCCACGAGGTGCTCAGCGCTAATGCCATTATCGTAAACAGGATCAGGAACCGGTTCTCCAAAGACCCGAATGAGGTAGTGGAAAGCCTCATATTGAAGATTCTCGACAGGCTATAAGCCGCTCCGAAAACGGTGGAAAGGGGCCATTCCGCCCTGCGGCGGGGCAACGGCCAAGCGGCGGGGAGCCCCGAAAAAAGCCTTGTCTATTCCCCGGGATCGCCGTTTTCCAGCCTAATGCCCATTGACGGCACTATCCATCCGGATGATATGTTTACCCGCATTAAAGGGATCATCGTTGTAAAACCCTGAAAGAATCCGGTGGGCAATTTGCTCAATTACCAGCTCTTCGTCGGTTTTACCTTGCTTTCCGTGCCAGAAAACACGGTTCGGATGCTTCTTCATGTCGTCAACATATTGCCGGGCACGATCGTACTGCTCATTACTGAAGGTAATGGTGAAGCAGGTTTTTACTTTTTGTGTATCCATATCTGTCAAAAAAAATGCAATACTTATGCCATTTAGAAACCATTGTTAATTATAATTAAAAGGGCTAATAAAGTAACTGGTTTGCCCGCAGACGGTCAAAAGTGTTCGCACTTGCAACAGTAATTGATAACTTAGACGTGGGGATGAGAAACATAAAAATATTCAAATTATCAAACGGAATACGCGTGGTGCATCAGCAACTGGCCACAACCAAAATAGTGCACTGCGGCATTATTCTGGATGTGGGCAGCCGCGATGAAAATCCCGAAAACCAGGGGATCGCTCACTTCTGGGAGCACATGGCTTTCAAGGGAACGAAAAGGCGGCGTTCCTTCAACATCATCAACAGCCTCGATTCAGTAGGAGGGGAGTTGAACGCCTATACAGACAAGGAGAAAGTGGTCTTCTATGCGTCGGTCAGGGATGAGTATTTCGAGCGGGCGGTAGATGTGCTCAGCGACATTAGCTTTCACTCCGTGTTCCCCGACCATCAGATCGAAAAGGAGCGGGGAGTGATCCTGGAAGAAATGGCCATGTATCTCGACAGTCCGGATGATTCGCTGCAGGACGAATTTGAATCCATCGTGTACAAAGACCATCCCATGGGGATGAATATTCTTGGCAAGCCCGAGACGGTCAAGTCCTTCACTAAAAGAGACTTTCTCAGCTTCGTGAGAAACCACCTCGGAACGGACAAGATCGCATTTTCATGCGTAGGGAATATCTCCCTCGAGCAGGTGGAGCGCGTGGCCAAAAAATATTTTGAAAACCTGGTCAACCGCAAGGCTAAGGCACGGCGAAAAAAATTCAAGATCTACAAGCCGCGGGAACAGATACTGAAACGCACGGTCAAGCAGGCGAAGTGCGCGATGGGTCGTGACGCCTATCCCATCACCAATGAAAACCGCGTCCCGCTGTTCCTTCTCGTGAACATGCTGGGCGGACCGGGGATGAACTCAAGGCTGAACCTTGCGCTGCGCGAGAAGTATGGATTCGTCTATTCCATCGACGCGCACTACATCCCTTATACCGATACCGGCATGTTCGCCGTGTTCTTCGGAACAGAGCCCAAACAGCTGGACCGCTGTATTTCCCTCGTGAAGAAAGAGCTGGACCGTTTTCGCGACAAACCGCTCACGCGCCGGCAGCTGGCATCGGCGAAAGAACAGATGAAGGGCCAGCTCGCTATGGCCGAGGAGAATAACCTCAGCCTCATGCTTTCGATGGGCCGAAGTGTTTTGGATATCGGCAGGGTGCCGTCATTAGAGGAGATCTATTATCAGATTGACGAAATCGACGCGTTCAAGCTCAGGGATATCGCCGGCGAGATCTTTGATGAAGGAAAGTTAAGTTATCTCATCATGGAACCTGACAAAACAATATAATGGACATCATTCAACCGCAGCTTCAAGAGTACGCAGAACGCCATACCACCGGCGAGAGCCCCCTGCTGAAAAAAATCAACCGCGACACACACGCGCAGGTTCTTTCCGCCCGGATGCTCTCCGGGCACCTGCAGGGCCGGGTGCTTTCGATGATCAGCTGCATGATCCGGCCAAAGGTTATACTGGAGATCGGTACTTTTACAGGCTACTCCGCGTTATGTATGGCGGAAGGCCTGCGGGAGGACGGCAAGCTGATCACCATCGACATCAACGAAGAGCTGGCGGACCGCGTGAAGGGATATTTCCGGGAAGCCGGGATGGAGAAACGGATCGATTACAGAAATGGCGACGCCACCCGCATCATTCCGGGGTTAACAGAACGCTTTGATCTGGTGTTCATCGACGCCGACAAAGAAAACTATGCGCGTTACTTCGATTTAGTGATAGATCGTGTAAATTTGAATGGTTTTATCCTGGCAGACAATGTGTTGTGGAGCGGTAAAGTGCTGATGGAGAAGCCGGACAAAGACACGCGCGCCATCATTGACTTCAACGAAAAGGTGCAGCGCGACCCGCGGGTGGAGAATGTGTTGCTGCCCATCCGCGATGGCCTGATGATGATGCGGAAAGTGCATCAATAGTCATCGCCGTTCGCGCCACCCGGGCTGGAACGATATTTGGACTGTGGTCAGTGTCTTGATGGCTTGTAGATAAATCGATTACGCAATGAAAATATTTGCTGCGCTATTTTTTGCTGCCGCGCTTCCGGCAGTCGCGCAAAAGGTGGAAGTGCCGCACAAGCTTGAGTTCGCCGGCATCACCCTTGTTATCCGCGACGATGCGCGACGGGAAATACAAAAGGATGTGGACGCCTTAACCGCGTCACCCCGGCACTACCAGATCAAAGTCGAACGCGCGAAAACCTACTTTCCGTTGATCGAAAAAGTTTTCCGTGAAGAAGGGATCCCGGAGGACTTCAAATACCTGGCCCTTCAGGAAAGCGCGCTCATTCCCGATGCGGTGTCCACTTCAAACGCCGTGGGCTTCTGGCAGTTCAAGGACTACACCGCCATCGAAATGGGGCTGAGGGTCGACCGGGAAATAGATGAACGGCTGAATATTGTCTCTTCATCGCGGGCGGCGGCGCGCTACCTCATCAAGAACAACCAGTTTTTCGATAACTGGTTGTACGCGCTTCAGGCGTATCAGATGGGCGCGGGCGGCGTCATGAAATCCGTCCCGGATACCGAAGCAAAGGCCACGCGGATGGAGATCACCGGAAAAACTTACTGGTATGTGAAACGATTCCTGGCGCATAAAATCGCCTATGAAGGATCAGTGAAAGGAACACCGAAACAGCAGGTGGTGGTGTTTGAGAATAACGGGCCGACCAACCTGAAAAAACTGGCGCAAGAGATACAGGTCGATGAGCAAGCGCTGACGGAGCTCAACAAATGGGCAAAGGGCGGAGTGATCCCGGGAGACCGGCGCTACGTAGTATTGCTTCCGGTGGAGGGCGGGTCCCTTCCGGACGTCGCCATTCTGCAAGCTTCCAATCGCGTGGAGGAGGAACGCATCCCCGCCGTTTCCAGGGCCGCGACTCCTTCCGGAACCGGGAAGGGGCGGAAAATCAACGGTATCCATACTGTACAAGCCCTTTCGGGCGAAGATGCACATCAGCTCGCGGCGAGGGCCGGCGTCGACGTCTCCGACTTTCTGAAGTGGAATGACCTTTCAGGCAACGACAGAATCCGCGCGGGTCAGCTGTACTTCGTGGCAAGAAAAAGACTGAAGGGATCGGGCGATTTTCACAAGGTGGCCCCCGGAGAAACGCTTTGGGCGATCAGCCAGCAATACGGAATCCAGGTAAAGCGCCTCCGGAGATATAACCGACTCGAAGAAGGCGTCGACCCTGCCGCAGGCACCATGCTCTATCTCGCCTCCAAGAGACCCAAGGCCGATCCGGTCATTGCAAAAGTGGACAACCCGGTCGAAGTCAATGACACGGAAACCTTCAGCTGGTCGGTATCACCGGCCACCTCCTCCACATCGGTGGCGGAAAAAACGGACCTCCAAGACCCGCTGCCCCTGAACCACATTGTGTCATCTGAAGCGGCAAAAGGTGCAGATTCCCTTAAAATATTACAGCCCAATGAAACAAACGCAACTTTAGATGATACCGCGGCCGTGGTTTTTAGTCCGTTGCCACCCGATATGATGCATTCGGTAAAAGCAGGGGAAACACTTTATGGAATAGCAAAACTCTATAACCTGACCGTAATGGAACTTGTTTCAACGAACGGACTGAATCTGCAGGAAGGGATCCACCCCGGACAGGTCCTCAGGCTTTCATCCGCCAAAAGTTCCGATTCACAGAATCTTCCTCCAAAAGACGGAAAAACGACCGAAAACGAAGAGTTGGTTCACGAAGTAAAAACGTCGGATACGCTGTATAGCATAGCCCGTCAATATAATGTGACCATCAAGGAGATCATGGAGTGGAATGAAAAGAAGGATTTCTCGCTCTCCGTAGGTGAAAAGCTGAAAATATTGCGCGGCCAGTAATCAATTTTGGTAAAATCATTGAATTTTATTACGCCTCTCCCTCTGTTTTTTCAGGCCGCATTGTCCGATTCTTGTAAAAAAAGATAATTTTGTGGTTACTCCTGTTAAAGGATCCTTTGATTTATTGAACGTTAATGCAAACTGCTACGAAAGCCATAGACCTGGTCATGCTTGTGGATGATAACGATACTGATAACTTCATCAGCAAGCGTATTATCGAAATCACCAAGTTCGCCAACCGAGTTGAAGTGAAGGGTTCCGGGAAAGCCGCACTTGACTATCTCAAGGAAAACCAGAATGACGCCGACAACCTGCCCAGTCTCATTTTTCTGGATATTAACATGCCCATTGTCGACGGGTTTGTCTTCCTTTATGAATTTGAAAAGTTCAACGAGCTTGTGCGCAACAAATGCAAAGTGATCATCCTTTCCAGCTCGGACAATAAGCGCGATATCGATAAGATCGTCAACAACAATCACGTCATCAAATTCATCACCAAGCCCCTTACGGAGATTGCTCTTGATGAAATTAAGTTAAATAATATGTGAGCCAGCCCCATCTTTCAGGGGTGTTGGTATTCTTTTTTTATTCAGGTTCAGGGAAACCCCTTGTACCATGAAAGAATTTCTGTCCTTTCGCCGGGCTCTTTTGCTCGCGTTCGCCCTTGCTGCCGTCCCTGGCTGTCACGCTCAGACTTCC
This sequence comes from Chryseosolibacter sp., assembly GCA_036383235.1. Lineage (GTDB taxonomy): Bacteria > Bacteroidota > Bacteroidia > Cytophagales > Cyclobacteriaceae > Chryseosolibacter. Next base: position 3,580 of record DASVOT010000809.1, on the reverse strand, counting down.
GGGTCTGACACGCTGCTTTGGAAAAAGAAGCTGAATTTTTCACTGAACCTCAATCAGGCGTCGTTTTCCTCCACCTGGAAGGCAGGTGGCATCAATGCGTTCGGGTTCAACTCCCTTTTCAATTATAAGGCGGACTACAAAGAAGGCCGCAACTCATGGGATAATAATATCGATCTCGCTTTCGGGTTTGTCGACAATTCGGGCCTGGGATACCGCAAGACCATTGACCGCCTCTATCTCGATACAAAATACGGATATGACCTGAGCCATGACTGGGGTCTCTTTGCCGCAGTTAACTTTCTCAGCCAGTTTACAAACGGTTACAAGTATGCGGACGATAACACGTCGCAGCTCATTTCCGGATTTTTCGCACCAGCCTTTATAACCGGGTCCCTTGGATTCGAGTACCATCCCGTCGATTACTTTAAAGTGAGGATCGCGCCGATTGCGCCACGCATCACGATCGTGAAGGACCCGGCGCGTTTTGTCCCGGCTGTCGGTCCCGAACCCTACGGCGTGACGCCCCCTGACAACGCACGGTATGAATGGATGGGTTTCAATTTGTGGGCGGAGTTCGACAAAAACATTTACGAGAACATCAACCTGAAGTGGCGATATGCGATGTTCGCCAACTACGAGGAACTCTCCGCAAAAAGACTGGATCATCGACTCGACCTGGACTTTGTTGCGAAGGTTGGGAAATACGTCAACGTCGCCCTCGGCGGGATTTTACTATACGATTACGATCAGGACAACGAAGCCCAACTCAGCCAGGTGTTTTCGCTGGGATTCCTGTACACCTTCCAGAACTACGAAGAACCGAAGAAATAAGAAACCCTCGCGGTGCTCGGGTGTTGCCGGGGAGAGATGGGGGTGGTGGATGTTTACCGCGGACCTGCCTGCGTGCGCTCGGCCTGCGCTGAGGCAGGCAGGGGCGCCGAGGCGCGAAGGATTTGTTGGAAGCCCTCGTCGGTGCTCGGGTGATGCCAGGAGGAATCCGGGTGGAAGGTTTACGGAGAGCCCAGAGACATTCGCCGCAGACTCAGGCGAAAATTAAATACCACTATTTTATTTTTTAGATTCTTCGCGCCATCGCGTCTTTGCGGTAAGAACAATTGAATTGCTCAAATAGGTGCTGTGGACTTTGGTGTCGATTTATTAAGTTTGGACACTATGGAAAAGAGCACGTTCGTCCAGGCAATCAATAAATCGTATACTTTTAAAAATCCGTCCATTTATCTCGGTGCCGGCGTCTTTGAAGGCGAAATTCTTGCCGACGCAAAAGTGAATCTTCCCCTGCGCATGATGACCCGGCACGGACTGGTCACGGGGGCGACCGGATCCGGAAAGACGAGAACCTTGCAGCTCATCGCCGAGCAGCTTTCCGCCGCGGGCGTCCCGTGTTCATGCCGGACATCAAGGGCGACCTTTCCGGCATCGCGAAAGAGGCGACGACAAATCCGAAAATAGAAGAGCGCGCCGCCGCGCTGGGTATCACCTATCGCCCGGCAGGATTTCCGGTGGAGCTTTACTCTCTCAGCGGAAAAGCCGGCGCGCAGATGCGGGCAACCGTCACGGAATTCGGTCCGGTATTATTGGGAAAAATCCTGTCGCTGAATGAAGTGCAGACGGGGGTGCTCAACGTTGTGTTCAAATATGCGGACGACAAGGATCTTCCTATTGTTGACTTCAATGATCTGAAGAAAGTGCTTCATTATCTGACGGAGGGCAAAGGCGCGGAGGAGATCCGCCATGATTACGGAAGGATTTCGTCCACATCCTCCAGCACCATCCTGCGCAAGATCGTTTCCCTCGAGCAACAGGGAATCGACCAGGTCTTCGGAGAGCCGTCGTTTGAAATTGACGACCTCTTCCTGAAAGTCGACGGCCAGGGCGTGATCAGCCTGCTGAATATTTCCGACATGCAGCAACAGCCTGCTGTCTTTTCCACGTTCATGCTCGCGCTTCTTGCAGAGATATATCAATCCCTGCCGGAAGCAGGTGACGTCGACAAGCCGAAGCTGGTATTTTTTATTGATGAAGCGCACCTCCTTTTCAAGGACGCCTCTGAGGCCTTCATGGACCAGATCGACCAGGTCATCCGGCTGATCCGCTCGAAGGGTGTGGGAATATTTTTCTGTACGCAGCTTACCTCGGACGTTCCTCCTTCCGTGCTGTCGCAGTTGGGAAACCGCGTGCACCACGTGATCCGCGCTTTTACGCCCAACGACGTGAAATCCCTGCGGGACACCATCAAGACTTTTCCGAAGTCGGAATTTTACGACATGGAACAGCAGTTCACACAGCTCGGCACAGGCCAGGCATTCATCACGGTGTTGGATGAGAAAGGCATCCCGACTGAAACGGTTGTCACCCACCTGGGTCCGCCCGCATCCGTGATGGGCCCGTTAGGGCAGCAGGAATACGATGACCTCCTCAAGGGCTCAGAGATGTATGCGAAATACAAGGATGCCGTCGATCCGCAGAGCGCCTTCGAGATCCTGGGAGAACGGATGAAGGAATACGAGTCTGAGCAGCCGAAGAAAGGAACCGCGGCGCGCAGGCAAAAGTCGACGTTTGATGAAGTGATGGCATCGCCTGTGGCCCGGCAGGTGGGGCGTGAGATTGTCAGGGGTGTATTCGGTGTGCTCTTCGGAACGCCGGCTCGCCGGCGTTCGAGGCGGTCGAGGGGCCTTTTCTGATGATAGGGTTTTTTTGAAACCCTCGCGATGCTCGGGTGGCGCTGGGAAAGATGGGGGTGGTGGATGTTTACCGCGGACCTGCCTGCGTGCGCTCGGCCTGCGCTGAGGCAGGCAGGGACGCCAAGGCGCGGAGAAATGCAGGTTTAAAGGCAGGTTGAAGTGCAGGTTAAAAGGCAGGTTGAAATGCAGGTTAAAAGGCAGGTTTAATTATTTTGTATTCTTTGCGTCTCAGCGCCTCCGCGGTGATCATACGCACACACCCGGACTACCTAGAAATCTGTATCGAGTCCGAGGCGTTCTTTCAGTTCGCGCAGCACCGGGTTTTTCTCTGCGAGGAAATCGAATTTTTCCCGATTGGTATAAATGACTTTCTTCTCTGCGCCGGTGTGCAGCTCGCCGCTCACGTGTATGTTGCTGTTCCTTAATTTTTCGCGCAGGAAGGCGGTGAGGTCGGTCCTGATCGCGTTGAGCATCGTTTCATGCACCGGACTTAACAACTCCACGATAACAGCATTGCCCGCGAGCCGGTAAGGTTGTGACAACAGCTGGTATTCCGCCGGGAGATGCTTTTTCTGTTCGGCATATGCGCTCCAGATTTCTTGAAGGCGCAGTTCGGAGAAAGGTTCGTTCAGCGCAGATTCGCCGGCGGCGTTGTCCGTGTTGCTTTCGGTTTTCGTTTCGCTCTTCAGCAGGCTCGAGAGGCTGGGTGTACGGGATGCGCTCCTGGTCTTTGCATCCCTGACAGGAGCGGCAGCGGAAACCGCGGCGGCGAACGTGCGGGCCTCGGGTACATCAGTCGCGGCGGTTGCGGCGGGGAGCGGAGGCGCTTCCGTCGGCTCTGTGCCGTTCGTTATGCTAATTTTTTTTTTTAAGGCTTC
>DASVOT010000808.1:0-4211 GCA_036383235.1 Chryseosolibacter sp. | reverse complement strand
ATCTCGTCCGGACCGGCGGATCTGGACGGGCACCTGCGCTTCGAATTCCATATCGAAGACTGCCTTGGATGAAGGCGTGATCGGTTTCTTCAGTGTCACCTCCAGGATGGTTCCCATGGTATTGTAGGATACCTCGTTGCCGTCCTGCCTCAATGATAGAATATGCTGGTAACCGATCTCGTTTTCCTTTAGCCTGGAGATGCGGTCCTCGACTCTCGGATCGGGGTCGGGAAGGTTGCGGGAGCGGACATCCATCATGCTTCCGGGCTGAAAGGCGTTGAAGTAAAGGTGATAGTAAACTTTCTGAAGGGTATCCGGAGAGTTGTTGTAGTAGGTGAGTTTCTGTTTGCCGGTCAGCCTGTGCGCATTGACATCCAGTTTTACGTTCATGGTATACTCCACCCGCTGCTGCCAGCGGAGATCTTGCGCAGGTGAACGGTTCAGGTTAATAAAAACCAGCGCTGCCAGGATCGTTATTTTTTGCATGAAGGATCACTTTAAACTTTTGCAAAGTATCCAATAGAGGCTAAAGTTCAAAGCACAAGTTCACGAGGGAAAACGCATGAGGAGCAGAGCGGATCCGGGAGTGGTTTACGGAGCGTTTTATATGCTGCGCGCCGGACTCACCGTCTTCGTCGCTGTCGTTGCTGGATCTGCCGCAGCAGGAGTTTCCGGAAGTCGGCTTCGGCCTGGCGAAGCTCCAATAGTTTTTCCGATGAGATGATTTTCTCAAACCTGACAGAGTATTCTTTTTCAAGGTCAAGCTCCTGTTGTTTGATTTTCAAGTCCAGGTCGAGCAAAGCCTTTTCATCCATTCCTTGTCTTCTTGCTTCTCTCATTTTGTCGCGCGTTTGCCGGCGTTTTTCGCTGTACTCGCGATACACGGGCCAGAACTTTTCCGCTTCCGCAGGGGTGAGCTGAAGCCTTTCGGTGATATAGGCTGCATGTGCGGCCCGGATCCGTTCCCGGCCGCGGGGATCGCGAATGGAATCCCTTTCAAACTGCTGCGCGAAAGAGGAGAGGGTAGCGCAGGCGAGGAGCATGAGAAATATCGTTGTCTTCATTTTCAAAGAGTGTTGAATTCCAATTCCAGGTCCTGATCGTTAGCATCGGTCCCGAGATCATAGACCTCGTTTTCAATGGCCTCGACGTCTTCCGTTTTAAAATCTATGTTGTCGAGCACATCTTCGGTGGTGAGGGCGCTTTCCTGCTGCAGGTATTGAACGATGTCAGCGGTTTCGACGGTCGCGAGAATCGATTCTGCATCCGGTTCGGGGTAATAATTGTAAACCAGAATCGCCGCGATCACTGCCAGCGGAAGCGCATACCGCAGTGCGTAGCTCCAGAGATGCTTTTCACTTGAGGAGGTTTTTTTTCGAACAGAAATCCGCGACTGGATCCTGGAGGGAAGCTCGACAAAATAATTTTCCGGAACGCGGAATATCGATTCTTTCGGAATGTCTTCAAGCTTGCTCATCGTTTATTTTGACAGTTTCAACATCATCAGGTTTAATGATCTTTCAGAAATTCTTCAATTTTTCTCACCGCATGGTGGTAACTCGCTTTCAGGGCGCCCACGCTCGTGTCGGTTATTTCGGCGATGTCTTCGTATGAAAGGTCGTCGAAATATCTCATGTTGAACACCAGCCGCTGTTTGTCCGGAAGTTTCAGCAGCGCCTTCTGCAATGCCAGCTGCACTTCATCCCCTGAGATATACGAGGAGGTGTATAGCTTTTCCGCTAAGTCGCTTTCCCCCCGCAAAAGAAAGCGCCTTTTCTTTCGCTGCAGAAAGTTCAGGCATTCATTCGTGGCGATCCGGTAGATCCAGGTGAACAGTTGGGAATCATTGCGAAACGTCTCGATGTGTTTGTGGATTTTGATGAAGACTTCCTGTGTCAGGTCGTCAGCATCGTCGTGGTCGATCACCATTTTGCGGACATGCCAATACACTTTTTGCTGATAGGCGCGCACCAGCATATTGAATCCGAAATTTCTCGAATCCGGATGGCGGATTTTTTCCAAGAGGTCCTGATCGTCCAATGAAACAGCGGTTGGCTTGAATTTAGACAATTCCCGGCTGCGGGGGTTTAAAATTTAAGACTGAAAAAATTCAAGATTCGGTTTCGGTGGCTGAGCCTGTCGAAGCCCAAAATTCAAAATTCAAGATTCGCCTTCGGTGGCTGAGCCTGTCGAAGCCCAAGATTCACGATCTTGCGCCAAGATCCTTGAGGGCGGTTCCCATGGAGGGGATTCGAAGTTGTGAAGAAAGTTTGAGTGAACGGCGTTGACCCCGGATTCGACTTGGTTGGATGGAGGTTGCCGTCTAGGGTTTGTATTCGGCCAGGGTATCGACGAGGAGTTCGAACTGTTCTTTCGAGTGGGCCGGGAAGTTTGCGAATCGCAGGTGCGTTTTTTTGTACGGACCGTAGCCGTCTCCCGGGTAAAGTCCTTTCGTTTGAAGAAAGGTGGTGATCTTTTCCGTGTGTGCCTCCTGGCAGTGGGCAACGACCACCGTTCGCGACCGGTACTTTTTTTCTTTCACGAAAGGGCTGGCGACCGGATGGTTTTCCAGAACTTTATAGAGGATTGCTGCCTTGTACTCGGTTTCCTTGCGGATGTTGTCAATGCCGCGGCGAAGGAAATCGGCGACGACCTTGCCGAGCAGATAGATGGCCAGAACATTTGGCGTCTCAGGCGTTTGGTGTTTTTCCGCGTGCGCAAGAAGGCTCTCGATGTTGTGATAGGAACCGGTCGATATTTTTCTGGCCGAGAGAGACTTCGCTTTGGCCACGCATTTATCGTTCACCATCCACACGCCCAGACCGGCCGGCAAACCGAACCCTTTCTGCACGGAGAAAAAAACGGTGTCGACACGGCTGTAGTCAAAGTCTGGGTAGGGGAGGGAGGAGACGGCGTCTACGGCGATGAGCGCCGCGGGATTCTTGTCTCTCAGTTCGCTGATCCAGTCAATGGGAACAGAGACACCGGTACTCGTTTCGTTATGGGTAACTGCAATTAGTTCGGTTCCGGCCGGCACGGCGGCGTGGCTGTCGAAGCCCTCGCCAGCGGCCGCTTCCGTTTTGACGGCATTTTTATTCAGCTGAAGGCCGGTTTCCTGAAATCTTTTTGAAAAAGATCCGTTAACAAAATGAAAGGATGTTTGTTCCACGAGGTTTTGGAAAATCCTTTCCCATATTTCGGTGGCAGAGCCGGTAAAAAAAATATGGAAGCCGGAGGGAAGTTTCAGAAGTTCACGCAAACCGTCGGTCGTTTCCTTGCTGATCTGCTCGAAGCGTTTGCTGCGGTGCGAGAGCGAGGGCACTCCCTCTTTAAATGCTTGCCTGACGTGGTCGGCGACAGTGAAATACAGCTGGGAGGGACCGGGCGTGAAGTTGACGTGGTGTTTCATAATGTTCGTGCAAAACTAAAATTCGCTTACGGAAAAAATACAATTTTAACAACATTGATGGTGTAAAGTGTTTTGTCTATGTTCGTGTAAGAAATCCCATTCGGATTTGGGACCAGTTTGCTGAACCTAACAATTTAAACAAAACCGAGTAAAGCTTTCTTTCAAAATCAGGCCTCATCCCGTCCCGATTGCTATCGGGATCGGGCCCTCGCCCAAAAAGCAGGATAACAGAAGAAGATTGCGATTGACGGCAGCTCAAAACTTGTCTTTATGGGGTTCAGAAACACCTCGCCAAATCCGGTGGGTTTTTTTATTTCTTCAAACTCTTTTTTCCACCAGCGCACCGAGTCACAGAATTATCAGGGGTTGATCACGATCCTCCGGTTCTGCTACTGCTATCAGGAAGACCTGAACGGCCAGGCCGGCATTCACGATTCGCGCCTGCATGCCAATGGCTAATAAAGCATCCGGAATTTGATCGTATTCTCGATCGCGCGCAGTTTGGTGATCACCTCTTTATCGTATTCCTTATTGATGTCGGTGATCACATAGCCGATCGACTCGTTTGTTTTCAGATACTGGCCCACGATGTTAATGCCATGCGCGGCGAGCACGTGGTTGATCTGCGCGAGGATACCCGGTACGTTGTTGTGAATATGGATCAGCCGGTGGGCGTTCTCCAGGATGGGCAAGGTGAGGTTCGGGAAGTTGACGCTGTTCGAGGTGCTTCCCGTGTTGATGTAATCCATGATTTTCGTAGGAACGAAATTCCCGATATTTTCCTGCGCTTCGAGAGTGCTCC
>DASVOT010000807.1:0-4204 GCA_036383235.1 Chryseosolibacter sp. | reverse complement strand
GAACTGTAATGCATCGAGTCAATGAGCATGCCGTCTTCATTCAAAATACTGACCGATCCTTCATCATCGTTAAAGGCCGGCAGCCGGGTCTCTAAAAAGGTTTCTTCAATACCCATTACATACTCGCCTTTCAGGGTGTTTCCATCTTCCGTAAGCACCCGGTATTCATGAGGATGGATGAGCCACACGTCGGCTGAAAGAAGCACTGTTTCCTCTGCGGCTGTGCGAAAATTTCTGATGCTCCAATTCTTCAGGTCGATGGTTTTCAGCGACCGGTTATAGATCTCAACGAAATCAACACCGGTCGGCCTCGGATTGAAGAGAATTTCGTTCACAACAACATCGCCTTCATTCGCCTTCTCAGGCAATAGAAAAACCGCCTGCGAAAATCCGTCCTGGATTTTATTCCCGGCACAGTCATAAATATCCTTTACGAATAAACGATAACTGATTCCTGGCTGAACTTCAGTTGACAGCAGAAGCGTGAGGGTTGTCAGGGAAGCGTCCCCGAACGCTACTCTCTCAACGGGGAGTAAAGGTTCTATTACAAATTGTTCGGGACGAGGGGTTTGCCTTTCCAATTTCTCATTCATCTCAAGCTGCAGCGCAAGGGAGCCGGTCACATGAGCGGAAACCAATTTAGGGCCGGTGTTATCCGGCTTATTCGCGTAGACTGAATTTTGTTTTCCCGGAGTGCCTCCGGAGGGGTGCTCCGACGCTGCCCAATTGCCTTTTTCCGCACAGATATTTTCCGGATCGATAAGTTCGAGGGACCACCCACCGTCCGTCCTTTCAGGATCACCATACCAGGAGATGTCATAATTCAGGGAGTCAATTGTTCTGCCAGCGGGATCCCGCAGCCATACCAGGTCTCCCAAATTATTTAACGAGGGCCAGGCGGAAACAGAAACGGTTTTTCCGAAACCGCCGAACTTGGCGGCCGCCGCGGGGGAGGCGAGGATTACATATTCGTTCGAAGGCAGTATTAAAGAATCACATAGACCAGTGGTGGTCCCATCGGATATCGTCCAGCCTGAAAGATCAATAGGATATTCGCCGCGGTTGTAGAGTTCCACAAACTCCGCCTCGGGCAGGCCCTGCGGAGGTGAAGGGTCGGCACAGATCTCTATCACGATCACATCCTTGAGATTGACGGCGCCCGGTTGAAAAAAAATAAACTTTACGCTGGCGGCAACCATCACATTTCCGGCCAGGTCGGTCACGCCAGCTATGTTCAGGAGGCGCTCATATCCGTTCGGAAAAGGCCGCGTGAATGAAAGCACCAAGGAGCCTTCATCCGGCTGGAGAGTGGCGGATACCGGATTCCCCCATCCATCGACCACATAATTGAATACTTGCTTCGACGACGGGGCGGAAACCTTTTCAGAAAAAGAAACCAGCACGGAAGTGGACGAGGTCGCCTGAGCGGAAACCACAAAGGGAAGGGTCACATCCCGGTTAAGGTAGACGGTGCTGAACGCCAGCTGAAGAGGATTGCCGGGACAATCAAAGACATTGGTGGCGTTGATCGAATAAGATTTTGTCGTGTCCAATTGGGCAGCAAGAGCAAGGTTGATTTTTGTCGGAATAGCATCGCCAAAAGAAACCGAAACGATCGCGGCCTCCGGTTGAATTAAGAACGCGGATGATGCGGGCGTCGACGCGGCAAGTCTTTCATCGAAGGTGAGCTGGATGGAAGTGTCCGACAGTTGTTTGGCTTCCAGCAGTTTCGGGCCTGTCGTATCCGGCGTGATTTCAAATACGCTGTTCACTTTTCCTGGTGTGCCCCCGGCGGGATCCGAGCTGGCGACCCAGTTCAAATCGTCGGCACATGCGTCTTCCGGGTCAATTCGTTCAAGCGACCACCCACCCTCCGCCTTATCAACGTCGCGGTACCATGAGCTCGAATAATTAACCGAATCAATGAAGGTCCCAGTTGGATCGGCGAGCTTGAGATGGTCAGCGCCATTGTTTAGCGTGGGGAAATTCGAAACCGAAACAGATTCCCCATAGGGAACGAACCCGGAAACGGAGGCCGGCGAAGAGGCTATCGCGTATTTTCCCGGAAGCAATATGAAAGGAGAGAACACACCGGTGGATACTCCATCGGACAAAGACCATCCATCAAGCTGAACAGGGTTCGCGCTTCTGTTGTAAAGCTCTACAAACTCCGCTGCCGGAATACCGACCTGCGGAGAGGGATCAGCCAGAATCTCTGTGACGATAACGTCGCGGTAGAGAACCGGTTCTTGTTTAAAGTACAAGAATTTTTTCTCCGTCGCGGGCATCACGTTTCCGGCGACATCGGAAATATCCGTCACCCGAAGGGTGGACTCTTCTCCGTTTGTGAAAGGGGCCGGGAAGGAAAGGCGGACCGTCCGCTCATCCGTCTGCATCACCGCCGCAGAAGGATTGCCCGGCAAAGGGTAGCAATAGTAATTAAGGGAGTTTTCCGCACGCTGACGGTCTATGGATTCAGAAAAAAGCACGTCAAGTGTTTGAGGAGATGTGACCTGAAGGGACACAATTTGCGGCGGCGTGCTATCGGCCAGGTCAGCGACCTTCATGGAGAAATCATCATAATAGAACCGGGTTGCGTTGGTGACCGTGTAGGTACAGAATATGCCAGAATAAAGAGACGACGAATACGCCGTATCACTAGCCGAGGCTTCGAGCGTAAAATCTGAATTGCCGGTATAGTCGATATACAATTCCCAGAGGCCCTGGGAGGTTCGGTTTACCTTCACGCGGATTTGAAAAGCTGAGGCGATCGCCGCTGCGGTCGCCCGGCATACGGACACGCTGGTCGTGCCCGATTGCCTGAACAGCTCGACGGCGTCTTCGGAACCGGCTTCTCCGAACTGAAGGTAATAGCCATTGAGAGGCCCCCGAAGATCCGGCTCATCACTCATAAGATAAAACCTTCCAAAATTTCCACCTGATGAGGAAAATGAATGCCTGAGATAAAACTCCCATTGGAAATCATCCGCTCCAGTCAGCGGAAGCCCGACGTACAGGTAGGATGATCCTGCGACGGAGGCATTCAATTGAAGCTGATGGCCGCTGTTGACGATGAAATCACCAGTGCCCATCCACGATGGGTTGGATGTAAAGTCTCCGTCAGAGAAATCGTCGGCGATCTGGGCAAAACAGCCCAGCGAGGTGAGCAAATCAATGAGCCAAATGGCAGCAAACGTTTTCGCCCTTAACCCCGGAGTGGGATTAAAGGATATTTTACATGAAATGTTCATACAAGAGAGGGTAAATAATTATTTTTGCTCTCTAATTTAATGAAAATGAAACTCGCAGTTGTCGGGGCCACCGGATTAGTGGGCCAGGAAATTCTCAAAGTGCTGGAAGAACGCAATTTTCCATTAACCGAATTGTATTTAGTAGCGTCTGCCAAATCAGTGGGCCAGAGCGTTACTTTTAAGGGTAAGGAGTATAAGATCCGCGGTATTGAGGAAGTTTGCAAGATGGCGCCTGATGTTGCGATTTTTTCCGCGGGAGGGGGTACGTCGCTGGAATGGGCTCCGAAGTACGCCGAGGCCGGAACGATTGTAATCGACAATTCCTCGGCCTGGCGAATGGATCCCACAAAAAAACTCGTTGTCCCGGAAATCAACGGTCATGTTTTGACCATTGACGATCGGATCATCGCCAATCCGAATTGCTCGACCATCCAGATGGTATTGGCGCTGGCCCCGTTGCACGTCAGGTACAGGCTGAAGCGGATCGTCGTCTCGACGTATCAGTCAGTGACCGGAACGGGGAAAGACGCTGTTCAACAGATGATGGACGAGCGCAAAGGTATTAATGGTCCCAAAGTCTACCCGCATCCAATAGACCTTAATGCACTGCCGCATATTGACTCCTTCCTGGATAACGGATACACCAAGGAAGAAATGAAAATGGTGAACGAGACCCGGAAGATACTGGGCGATAATACGATCGGCGTCACCTCCACCACCGTCAGAATCCCATCCATCGGAGGTCACTCGGAGGCGGTGAACGCCGAGTTCCATGAGGATTTCAATATCAGCGAAGTCCGGTCTCTGCTTGCCAGCACGCCCGGAGTTATCGTGCAGGATGATCCGAAAAACAATATTTATCCCATGCCGATAAACTCCAAAGGACGGGATGAGGTTTTTGTCGGAAGGATCCGCCGCGATGAGTCGCAGCCCAGAACACTCAATATGTGGAT
>DASVOT010000806.1:0-10432 GCA_036383235.1 Chryseosolibacter sp. | reverse complement strand
AGTTCGGAAAGATTGTCTGCATCGCGGTAGGCCGGTACGTCGACAATGAATCCGGCGAACTTTCACTCAGGACGAAAGTCTACAGCGGAGATAAGGAAGCCGAGCTCTTGACGGAGTTCCGGAACATGATCGAAAAATTCGACAGCTCGAGTCTGCGGTTGTGCGCTCACAATGGAAAAGAATTCGACTACCCCTACTTATGCAGGAGGATGCTTATCAACGCTATTCCATTACCGGCAGTTTTAAATCTGTCAGGCAAGCGTGGATGGGAAGTGCCGCACCTTGACACAATGGAGCTGTGGAAATTCGGAGATTATAAACACTATACCTCGCTGGATCTGCTGGCCGCTCTTTTTCAGATCCCCTCCAGCAAAAACGCCATCGACGGCAGCCAGGTCAATTACGTGTACCATCATGATAAAGACCTGGGAAAAATAGCCGAATATTGCAGGGCGGACGTGGTTGTACTGGCACAGTTATTTTTGAAGTTGAAAGGCTATCCCCTCATCCCCGAGAACAATATCTTAATGGCATAAGCTGCACATGAGCAAAAGAAAACGAGAAACCAGAACCAAAAAGAAACAACACAGGGGCAAAGCTCAGACGGGCAGACAGCAACAGGCGATCCTCAACCTGCTCGATTCACAACCCGGAAAAGCATTTAGCCTTAGTCAGATCGTCCGCCAATCGGGTGCAAGGAAAAAGGAAGATCTCCGGAAGATCGAGCAGTTCATTGAATCACTCATCGAATCGGATCGCATCACCCGGTTAAGCAACGGAAAACTGATCAGCAACAGGGGCACGGACGAATACACCGGAGTGGTCGACCATGTGAGCTCGCGATTTGCTTATGTCGACATTGGAGAGGAGGAAGACGTTTACGTAAAGACGAAGGATCTGGCCTCTGCCGTCGATGGCGATACCGTTAAGCTCGTCATTCTTTCCACGCGGCATGGCGAGCACCGCGAAGGAAAAGTCGTTTCCATTGTAAAGCGCAATCGCAGCCGATTCGTGGGGCGCATCGCCGTCTCGCCGGGGTTCGCGTTCGTCATCCCGGACTTCCGGAAAATCCACCAGGACTTTTTTGTCTATCCGGAAAATATCAACGGAGCAAAGACGAATGACAAGGTGGTGGTTGAGGTCGTGTCCTGGCCGACGGAAGAGGACAAGAAGCCGGAAGCAAAAGTAGTCCAGATCCTTGGGAAGGCTGGCGAAAATGAAGCGGAGATCCATTCCATTATGGCCGAGTTCGACCTTCCTTTCAGGTTCCCGGAGAACGTGGAGAAGGAATCACAAACGATCGAAGAGGGCATCACCAAGAATGAAATCAAGAAACGGAGGGACTTTCGGCCCGTTACTACGTTTACGATCGACCCCGAGGATGCGAAGGACTTCGATGATGCGTTGTCATTCCGCAGACTTGAAAATGGACATTACGAGATCGGCGTTCATATCGCCGACGTGACGCATTATGTGCAGCCGCAATCGGCCCTTGAAAAGGAAGCTTTCGACCGTGCCACCTCCGTTTACCTGGTAGACCGGACGATTCCGATGCTTCCGGAAAGGTTATCGAACGGATTGTGCTCGCTGCGACCCAACGAAGACAAACTCACCTTTTCAGCCGTGTTCGAAATAGATGAAAGGGCCAAGGTACACGAGGAGTGGTTTGGCCGCACGGTCATTCATTCGGACAAAAGGTATTCGTATGAAGAGGCTCAGTCGGTGCTGGAGTCAGGCAAAGGGCCGTTCTCCGAAGAGCTTGCGATCCTCAACAACCTGGCAAAGAAACTGCGCAAAGAAAGGTTTGCGAAGGGAGCGGTTAATTTTGAGACCACAGAGGTAAAGTTCAAGCTGGACGAAGCAGGCAAGCCGCTGGCTGTCATTCCAAAGATCCGCAAAGACGCCCATAAGCTGATCGAGGAGTTTATGCTTCTCGCAAACAAGTATGTGGCCACCTTTATTTACAACTACAAGAAGGGAAAGGAAAAAAATACCTTTGTGTACAGGATCCACGATTTTCCCGATCCCGACAAGGTAAAGGACTTCGCGCAGTTCGCCAAGCAGTTCGGTCACAGGATGAACGTGGAGGAGTCTTCTATCAGCAAGTCGCTGAACAAGCTGATGTCGGAGATCGAGGGCAAACCCGAGCAGAATGTGCTCGAGCAGCTCGCGATCCGCACGATGGCCAAGGCGAAATATTCGACCGAGGCCAAGGGTCATTTCGGGTTGGCGTTCAACCATTACTCGCATTTTACCTCTCCGATCCGCAGGTATCCCGACATGATGGCGCACAGGCTCCTGCAGCATTATCTCGATGATGGGAAGCCTGTCAGCAAAAGTGAATTTGAGGAGCGCTGCGTTCATTCCTCTGAACGGGAGAAACGCGCCGCAGACGCGGAGCGTGCCTCGATCAAATACAAACAAGTCGAGTTTATGACCCTCGCGGAAAAGAAAGACTACGAGGGCCTTATTTCCGGCGTCACGGAATGGGGACTCTACGTTGAGATCATCGAGACAAAATGCGAAGGGATGATCAGAATGTCAGACATGACGGATGATTTTTACGAGTTCGATGAAAAGAATTACCGGATCAAAGGCAGGAGGACCGGAAAAATGTTCCGGCTGGGCGACAAGATCAATGTTCATGTGAAGAAAACCGACATCGACCGGCGCCTGATCGATCTTGTTTTTGCCAGAAGCTATTATGGAGGCGCCTCTGTTGAAAATGATTGATCGATTCAATAGTATTGCGCGGGTGATCCCGATGCCGCGTCAGCCCTGGGTGAAGTCCCGATACGGGCAGCTCACTTTTGAAAGCCGCACTGAACCATCATAGGACACCCGTCATTCCCCATTTAAAATGTCCCCGAGCCTGTCAACATACCAGCAATGGTTAGACCGCGAAATCAGAAAGCATAAATTCGGGAAGGCGCCAGCATCGCTTTACGAGCCAATCCGTTACCTCATGGCGCTGGGAGGCAAACGGCTCCGCCCGATGTTCGCGCTCCTTTCTTATTCCCTTTTCAACGAGGATGTGAAGCGGATCATTCCCTTCGCGATCGCAGTGGAAAGCTTTCACAATTTTACGCTGATGCACGACGACATTATGGACAAAGCGCCCCTTCGCCGCGGAAAGGCGACGGTGCATGAAAAATGGAGCACGAGCACGGCGATCCTCTCCGGCGACGTGATGCTCATCAAAGTATACGACCTTTTCCTGCGACTGGAACCGCCTCACCTGAAAACAGTCTTAGCTTCCTTTAACGCCTGTGCAGCCCAGGTTTGCGAAGGACAGCAATGGGATATGGAGTTTGAGACAACGGTGTCGGTAGGCGAGAATGAATACCTGGAGATGATCCGGCTGAAGACCGCCGTGCTGCTGGGATTCAGCCTGGAACTGGGCGCCATTCTCGCCGACGCTTCACCTTCAGACCGGAAAGCACTCCGTGATTTCGGGACCAGCATCGGGATCGGCTTTCAGCTTAAAGACGACCTCCTCGACGCCTATGCGGATCCCGAGAAATTCGGCAAGCGGGTTGGCGGCGATATCCTGGCGAACAAGAAAACCTACCTGCTTATTAAAGCGCTTGAATACTCCAGGGGAAAAACGAGAAAAGAATTGTTGCACTGGCTGACGGTAAAAAAATTCAAAGCCCGGGAAAAGATCGAGGCCGTCAAGGACATTTACGACTCGTTGGGCATCCCTGCGCTCACCCAGGCCAAAGTGGACCATTATTTCAGGAAAGGTTTCAAAAACCTTGATCGTGCAGCGGGCAGGCCCGGCCAAAAGCAAATGCTGAGAGACTACACGAAGGCCCTTATCGAAAGGCAATCCTGATCATGTGCCCTTGACGCTCCCGTGTCCGCCTGCATAAATTTGACATACAGTTCTTTTCCAATCCCAAGTATACCCGTATATTACTTCATGCAATCCTGAATGCTGCAAAGCGGTTAGTATGAAACCTATTGTCTTCACCAAGTTGTCTTTTATGATGCTCCTGGAATATTTTATCTGGGGGTCGTGGTATGTGACCATGAGCACGTACATGTCCAGGTACCTGGAATCTACCGGCATACAGATCGGGGCAGCCTACAGTGCACTGGCCATTGCCACGATGATCTCGCCGTTTTTCGTGGGCATGGTGGCAGACCGGTATTTTGCCGCCCAGCGCATCATGGGTGTACTCCATATTGTGGGCGCGGCATTGCTTTACCTCGCCACGCAGATACACGACAACACGGCTTTCTACTGGGTCATCCTCCTCTATTCGCTTTTGTATATGCCCACGATCGCCCTGTCAAACAGCATCGCGTTTCACCAGATGTCGGATCCAGGGAAGATGTTCCCGTGGATCAGAGTGTTCGGCACGCTGGGATGGATCGTCGCCGGACTGATGATCACCGCCCTGAAGATCGAGGGAATGGATCTCACCTTCCAGATGGCCGCCATCGCATCCCTGTTCCTGGGCGTCTTCAGCTTCCTCCTTCCTGAGACCCCACCGAAAGGAAAAGTGGCTGGCACCTCCGCATCCAGCGCGCTGGGCACCGAGGCCTTCGTTCTCTTCCGGAACAAACCTTATCTTGTCTTTTTTATCGCCGCGGTCCTCGTCTGCATACCCCTTTCATTTTATTATGGATTTGCGAACCTCTTCCTCAACGAGGCGGGATTGGAGAACGCTGCCGGTAAGATGACCCTTGGACAGGTCTCCGAGGCGCTTTTCATCCTGGCGATACCGTTTTTGTTTTACCGCATTGGCGTGAAGAACATGGTCGTGCTGGGGATGATCGCCTGGTTTCTCCGCTACATGTGCTTTGCGTATGGAAACACCGGCGCAAATCTCTGGAT
Source organism: Chryseosolibacter sp. (assembly GCA_036383235.1). GTDB lineage: Bacteria > Bacteroidota > Bacteroidia > Cytophagales > Cyclobacteriaceae > Chryseosolibacter. The sequence continues at coordinate 5,586 of DASVOT010000806.1, read as the reverse complement.
GCTGTATACAGGAATCGTTCTGCATGGAATATGTTACGACTTCTTCTTCGTGACCGGATACATGTATACGGAAAAGAAAGCCGGCGAGAAAATAAAAAATGCAGCCCAGGGGTTGTTCACGTTTGCCACCTATGGACTGGGCATGTTCATCGGAACCTGGATTTCCGGCTTTGTCGCCAGCAACTACTCCGAAAACGGGCAATACCAGTGGACCAGCATCTGGTATGTTCCGGCCGGCATCGCCGTTTTTGTCCTCATCTATTTCCTCATTTTCTTTAAGGAAAAAAGAGAGATCCAACCGGCCTCCTGAGTTTGAATTTTCGACCATGAAATTCTAACTTCCGGGCTGGAAAGGGTGCTTCCAAGGCATCGCCGGCTACTTACTTATCACATAAAACTGATCACTGTTATGAACATCGCCATGCTTGGTTCCGGATTCATCGGAAGGTTTTACGCAGATTCGCTCCAGGGTTACAGGAGTAAGGACAAGATCGTCACGATCTACTCACGCAGGGAAGAAAGCGCCAGGAAATTCGCGCAAGACTACAAGGTGCCTTTTTCGACGACGAAGATGGAAGACGCCATCAGCCGTCCGGAAGTCGAAGTAGTGTGCATCTCTCTCCCGAACAACCTTCATGAAGAGGCGGTGATGCTTTGCTGCAAGCACAAAAAAGCGGTGATCACCACCAAGCCTTTGGCGAGGACCGCCGCCGAAGCTAAGCGCATGCTCGAAGCCGTTGAGAAAGCCGGCATCTTTAACGGATATCTCGAAGACCTGGTCTATACTCCGAAGTTTCTGAAAGCGCACGAGAGCGTAAAAAGCGGCGCACTTGGAAGAGTACTTTGGGCAAAGTCGCGCGAGACCCATCCCGGACCACACAGCGAATGGTTCTGGGATCTGGAGCAGGCCGGAGGAGGATGCATCCTGGACCTGGGGTGTCATTGCGTGGAGATCGCCCGAAGTTATATCGGAAAAGACATCAAGCCTGTGGAGGTAATGTGCTGGGCCGATACGCAAGTGAAGCCCATCGACGCCGAGGACCACGCGATCGGGCTCGTCAAGTACGAGAATGGATCCATCGGCCAGTTCGAAGTGAGCTGGACTTTCCGCGGCGGCATGGACCTCCGCGATGAGGTGATGGGAACGGAAGGAACGATCTGGATAAATAACTTCCTTCGCACCGGCTTCGAAATGTTTACAACGGGCAAGGGCGCCGACTATGTGGCCGAAAAAGCGGAGAGCAACACCGGCTGGTTATTCCCGGTAGGCGACGAGTTGAACGAGCTCGGCTACAACCACATGTTTATGGACATGTTCAACGCCATGGAAAAAGGAACCAAACCGAAAGAAACTTTTTACGATGGCTACATCGTCAACGCCGTGCTTGACGCCGCCTACAAGTCGGCGAAAACAAAACAGTGGGAGCCTGTCCAGCTCGACGTGTGGCGCGGAAAGACCGGCGTGACCCGCGACAGCCATATGCAGGAATACGACAAGGATCATTACCTGGTCAAAGAAGAAGTGACGCACTATGGGGCGAAAAAGGTGATCCTGAAAAACAAGAAGACCGGAAAGATCTCCGAAAAAGTACTCGCATGAGATCGGAACGTTCCGGGTAAACGGTTCCGGTCATTGGGAACTGGAGGAATACAAAAAGATATCTGACACCTTAAGAATCCCGGTGGCCGACATATCCATTCCCGTATCGGAGATCTACGAAGACACCAGAATTCACGGATGAAACATCATTGCTTCTTGTTCGCGCGAGGAGACGTGATCAGAAAGTCCTGGCGATTCCCATCCCGAGGGATATGTAGCTCAGGACCACATCGGTATCGGCGGCGCCAATCCTGATCACCCTCGGCAACGACCGGTACCGGAGGCTTGGTATAACAAGCCAGCGCTCGGCCAGCGGCCAGGCCACTCGTCCTTCGATTTGCCATCCGATGCCATCGCGGAAGCCGTGTCCCGAACCGCCAATTACATCGCCGCGATTGTCTTCGATCTCAATATGGTTCGACAACACCCCGGCGCGGCCAAGGAGACTGACGTTCGATTGTCCGATCGCATGCATGAACTGCAGTCCATAGCTGTAGCCCGTTTCCTCAAAATTAACATCCGGGCCGGCGAATGACTCCCGCGCATTGAAGCGGTTCAATCCCCAGCCGGCGTAGATGCCAAAATGCCGGAGGAACTGATAGGCAAAAATGCCTTCAACGCCAAATCCGGTTTTCAGATCCGCATCGCCAAGGTTACGGGTGGCGAAATTCACCCCGGGCCTCAATTCAACACTTATCCGGCCTTGTGCAAATGCAAGCTGAGGCGTAACCCCCGCCAATGCAAACACCGCGATGCCAATCGCTTTTGCGGCAAAATTCTTCCTTGTTTTCATTTTCTTAACCCATGAATTCACACCAAAAATCCGACAGAAACAGGCACAATCCTCATGATGCGCATAGCGGACGAAATAGATTGTCATCATCCGTTTTACAGCCGCTTGACTCGTGAACAGATCGCTACGCCATCCCGCAGGCTGAGGCGGCCGGTTAATAAATTAATGGTGATGCCCGGGATATCCGTCACTTTCGGAACAAACAACCATCATTTGAAATGACCGCCGTTATACGTTGGTTTGTCCAAGAATAATCACGGGACAGGTCATGAAAAAGATGGTGGTTCTGCTGGCGCTGTTTCTTTCCGCGGCAACGGTCGCCGCCCAGACGATGGAATATTCAAAAGAGCACTTCCTCCAGAAAAGCAAAAGCCAAAAACGAGCCGCATGGTTACTGCTCGCGGGGGGAACGTCGATGGTGATTGCCGGCAGCATCATAGGCGGCATGGACAACAGCGAGCAGCTTGGCTACGGCGCAAACTTTGAGGTCGGAATGTGGCTGGTGGGAACAGGGCTGGCCGCGGACCTGTGCAGTATACCGCTGTTTCTCAGTGCATCCAAAAATCGCCGGATGGCTGTTACCCTGAATCTTAATAATCAAACTCAGCTGGTTTTTGGGAAACGTCCCGGCACTTTGAGTTTCGCACCGGGCGCTACGGTGGTGATCCGGTTGTAGCTGACGTGCGAATTCTTTTTAATGCAACATTGACGTGGCTTCAAGACACCCGTCAGTGGTCGACACCTTTGGCCGGAACTCCGGACTCTATCCCAAAACTTTCTTTACGTCGGTAACGTCTTCCTCCGAGCTGAGATTGATGATGATTTTTTTCGCGGGGAAAAAGGTTTGGACCTTCGTCCGAAGGTCTTCGAAATAGCTGACAACTTCCGAATCATTCCACGCATCTTTGATTAACGGGATGGAGATGACGTACGCATCATCGCTCTTGTCCAGGACGACAGATTTCCGCTGCACATCGTCAAAAAAAGAGGCTTTTCTTAAGGCCTCCGCTATTTCGTCCGCCTCGTTTTCGGCAACGTTGTTTTCGTGAAAATAAATCTCATGCTTGAGTTCGCCGTACGATTTGGATTGGGCAGTGATGACGGGGTCCGTCAGCAAAACAGAAAGGAATACAGGGACAAGGGTAATGACGCACCAAATGAGGCTGAGCCCAAGCGCCCTCCAGATGGAAAATGCTTTACCGGTTCCGGACATGAAGGCTTTTATCTCCTGGCCCTGAACCTGTTGTACGATGGCATAGACAATTGCCGTATAGATCAAGGGAACGATCTGTCTCGGTAATTTCTCAGCATCCGGGATGAGGAAAACGCCGCCAAAGACACTAATGGTGGCAGCGATTGCAAGAATCCAGGTGGGCCCCACCTTGTTCCGGTGACCCAGGGTCTTGAAATTTTCAGCGATCAGGTAGCCGGCGCTCAGAGGCCCGCCTAAAAAGGTGCCGACCCAGATGGCCTTCATCGGATAGATCTTTCGACTGGTGGTCTCGATTTCACTGTCAATAATTTGTTCGTTCATGGGTTATTTTTTTATATCGATTCAAATCTTCACGCCTTTTACAATCCAGCTCGCCTTCACGGATTCATCTTTCAGGTGAAGAAACTTTACCCTGCTGTCATCTCTCATGTAATTCTCAAAGTCCTTTTCAGAATCAAATGAAACAAAGTGAATTTCATAGGGGCGTTCCTTCTCTCCGGAGATAAAACTGTTTGCTGTCGGGCGCAGCCGATAAATAAGTTTTCCGCTGTATTTCTCCATCAGGGGAAGAACGAACTCTTCGAACTGTTGAAAAACGGACTCTTTTCCTTCTTTTACAAATATCAACTGCGTAAGATAGATCATGTGCTTTTGGTTTTCACCGGGCTTACTTCACGTGCCAGGCAACCGCCAAACGAATTTAATAAAACAAAAAATGCATGGGTCTAAACGCTGCCGTATTTTTTCAGCCTTAATGAAGAAGCCATCAGATATTATCGAAAGGCTAAGGGACTAGGCGCGACCATTCACCCGGCGACTTAATGAGTGGTAACGGCGTTTTGTCACGTCTCCCCGCAATCCATTTGCTTGTAGCAGCTCTGTAACGGTCCTCAGCAATTCGAGCGAGCCATCCACTTCTTCTTTCCTCGTAGCCACGCTCTCGATGTTAAAACCAAAAGGAATTGATGCCTGCTGGCAGTATTGAATAAGATCTTTCGCTGTAGCCGTGGCGATCTCCACAGAACGGCCCACCGGGTTTGCGCTGGTCCGAAGCTCTTCCCTGATGTCTTCCGGGATATGGATCCCCAGCCACTCCATGAATTGAAGTGTCTTTACAGAGCCGCATATCGTGAGCGTAAAGATGACCGTCGGCACTTCTCGTTGCTTCAGCCGGCAGGCGATCACAAGGTCTTCAAGTGTCCGCTTTGTATATTCGACATTAAAGATACATTGTGAAATAAAGTATGAAACCCCGCAATCCATCTTGTCCAGTATCCGGACATCTTCGTCCTTTAGCACCGCATGTCTTTCCGGAATAGTTACGGCACCCATTACCGAATCTGCGCCGTGGTGCTCCCGCCAGATTGCGTACGCTTCTGGCAACGTTATTTTGACCACGTAGTCAGGTGAAGGCAAACCGACAAATACGGGGTAAAATCCGTTTGTCCTCAGGCCGCGAAGCCACTCTTGCAGTTCCACTTTCGTGAAAGTGCCCGCGGAGCGGTAGATGATTTTTGGAATAGCAAGCTGTGCTAAATACCGGCTGGCGTAGTGATAGGGATCAAGCGAGCTGGAGAACGGGAAAGGTCTTTCTTCGGCCGTTCGGGCTGATTCGTCCTGCACGTCATAGACTACCAGCGCGTCGATGTCGAGAGTAGAGAGGACAGCAAGACTCCTTTCAGCGATTGCGTTCAATTTGTCCTCCGCGGTCTGTGCCTTCGGCGGTGTGATGCCATAGAGTAAGATGCCGGATTGCCTTGTCGTGATCTTGGTAAAAAACATTCGGATGGGGTGATGTAAAGAGTCAAAAGTAAGAAATTATGAGATATGCCGATCGCCGTCGTACCGCAATTCGTTTTTATCTCCGGCTGCCCGCTTTTTCACTTTTTTCTTCGAGCGACCTTAATTGCTCCCGGATCTCTTTCAGGGTTACCAGCATCTCCATCATCACGGGATTGGATCGCGACAAATTTCTCATTT
>DASVOT010000805.1:0-3496 GCA_036383235.1 Chryseosolibacter sp. | reverse complement strand
GCAGTCGAACGACTACAAGGTGTTCGAGGCCGCAACCGGAAAGGAAGGTTTGTCTGTTGTAGCCACCCGTCCCCCGGACCTCATCCTGCTGGATTTAGGGCTGCCGGATGAAAATGGCCATGACGTTCTGAAGCATCTGCGGGAATGGTACAGCAATCCCATCATTATCATTTCTGTTCAGAGCAGCGAGGAAGACATTGTGAAGGCTCTGGACAACGGCGCGAACGACTACCTCGTCAAGCCTTTCCGCACCGGCGAATTACTCGCGCGCATCCGGTCCGCGCTGCGCAAGGCCGCCAGTGAACCCAATATCCCGAAGGCGACTTTTGAAGATCTATCCATCGACTTCGTCAGCCGGACCGTCAAAAAATCGGACAAACCCATCCGGCTTACTGCCACAGAATACTCTCTCCTGGCATTGTTCGCACGCAATGAAGGAAAAGTCCTGACACATCAATACCTGCTGAGCCAGGTATGGGGTCCCTCGCATGAAAATCAATCCCAATATCTCCGCGTCTTTGTCGCACAGCTCAGGAAGAAAGTCGAAAATGATCCGAACCGCCCTGTTCATATCATAACGGAATCAGGCGTCGGTTACAGGTTCCTGGCAAGACCCATCAGCGATTAATTTAAATGAAACCGGATGCCTTCTGAAGCAAGCAAACATGCCCCTCCATTCTCCGCGCAGGGGATCCTCATTTCACTGGGGATTATCTACGGCGATATCGGCACTTCGCCCCTGTATGTATTGACCGCCATTGTCGGCGAACGGGAAATCAGCAAGGACCTGATCTTCGGCGGTCTTTCCTGTGTCTTCTGGACACTCATCCTGATCACCACGATCAAATACATCTACCTCGCCCTGAACGCGGACAACAAGGGCGAGGGTGGCATCTTTGCATTGTATGCGCTCGTCAGGAGATACAAAGCAGGCTGGGTCGTCTACCCCGCCATCATCGGCTGCGCAACCCTCCTGGCGGACGGGTTTCTCACACCCGCCATCAGTATTTCTTCGGCTGTCGAGGGCCTTCGTTTTATCAACCACGAAATACCCACCATCACCATCGTCATCTCGATCATGATCGGTGTGTTTCTTTTCCAGCAATTCGGCACCGGAGTCGTCGGCGGAACCTTTGGTCCCGTGATGGCACTCTGGTTTATTACCATTGGCGGCGTCGGCCTCTGGCAGGTGATGCAAAACCCTTCCATACTCGCCGCATTGAATCCGGTCTATGCGATCAATCTCTTGACCAAATACCCCGGAGGCTTCTGGATCCTCGGCGCCGTCTTCCTGGCCACAACGGGCGGCGAGGCATTGTACTCGGACCTGGGCCACGTGGGTAAGGAAAACGTGCGAGCGGGATGGTCGGTGGTGCTCATTTGCCTTGTGCTAAATTATTTTGGACAGGGAGCCTGGCTCATGACCCTGGAGGGACATGTCCTCGGAGGACAAAGACCATTCTACGCATCAATGCCTTCCTGGATGCTCGTCTTCGGCATCGGGATTGCAACCTTCGCCGCCATCATCGCCAGCCAGGCGTTGATCTCCGGCACATTCACACTGGTAAATGAAGCCATGAAACTGAGATTGTGGCCGACGACGCGTGTGCGGTATCCCAGCGAACTGCGCGGGCAGATCTACATACCCTCCATCAACTGGATCCTGATGGGCGGCTGCATACTCGTGGTGCTGATCTTTCGCGAATCATCCGCGATGGAAGGCGCCTACGGTCTCGCCATCGCTGTCAACATGCTGATGACCACCGCGCTCCTGGTTTATTATTTCATCACGGCAAAAAAATCCACGTACCGCTCAGCGCTCCTGGGAATTGTGTTCTTCTCCATAGAAGGCATGTTCCTGGTTTCGAATCTCGACAAATTTCCCCATGGCGGCTGGTTCACATTTTTGATCGCCCTCATCTTCTTCATCCTTATGTTTGTTTTCCTGAACGCGAGAAAGCTGAGACAGCGGCATACCGAATTCGTGGACCTGCGCCACTATGAGGCCATGCTCAAAGACCTCCAGGAAGATTACACCGTTCCTAAAGAAGCCACCAACCTGGTGTACCTCGCGGTGGCCGACAGCCGAAAATACATCGATTCAAATATCGTGTATTCGATTTTCAAAAAGCGACCAAAGCGCGCCGACGTCTACTGGTTTGTCCATGTCGAAACCGTGGACAATCCCTTTACCAGCAAATATTCCGTGGAGACCATTATCCCGAAGAAATGTTTCTTTATCAACATCAGGCTAGGCTTCAAGACTCCGCACCGTATCAACACGGCTTTTAATAGGATCATTCATGAAATGGCGGATGCCGGTGAGATAGACCTGACAAGTCCCTACGCCGCTCTTCATAAATACAGCATGATGTCCGATTTCAAGTTTATCATCCTGCAATCCTGGGCGTCCGCCGACAGCGAAATATCCAATTTTGACAGGGTCATGATCTCGGCATACCGGTTTATCAAACGCATCAGCCTGTCGACGGAAGAGATGTACGGACTGGAAGCCGCCAACGTGGAGGTCGAAAAGATCCCGATCCAGGTGGGACCGATCGCAAAAGTCAAGATCAAGCGCGAACGCGAGTGAGAGGGTGATCAACGGCTTTTTTTTCAAAATGAAAGAAGTCGTTCCATCCTTTTTCACGGATAAAAACTTTTGCCCACCCGCAGGTCTTACCCGAACCATTCAGGATTGGGCGTCCGCCGGAATCGCGGGACGAATCTCCATCGCTTCCGCAACGGATCAGAAATTATATCCGTACGTAAGCGCAAACGTACGGCCCGGCCTGAAGACGGAGTAAACTGCTTCCGCCCCGCCGTAGCCCTTGTAAAGATCTTTTCTTTCAGCCATCAGCACATTGTTGACGCCAAACGTGAAACGATGTCTTTTTTCAGGACCAAAGTCGCGGTACACATTCAGGTTCAGGCTATTGAACGGCTGCGTATAAATATCCGGAACGGCACCCACACCAACGATGAACAGACTTTCGCCCTGGACGTTATAAGAAACATTGGCGTTTATGAAACCGTTGGAATCCGAGTAGTTCAGGTAGGCGTTGATCAGGTAAGGCGACTGTCCGCCCATAGGCCGCGTGTTCCTTATGACTTCACCCTCGCGCGCGTTGTTCTGCCGGGACGCCAATTCCGTCAGCCCGCTTTCATTGACAACGACAGCGTTTAAGTCCACCGCCGAATTGGCAAGGGTGATGTTGGTTCCGATGGAAAAGCCTGACAACGCATTGCCTGCGAAGTCCAGCCTCTTTCTCAGCTCGAACTCCACGCCGTAAACACGGCTATCGCCTGCGTTGCGCGGCTTGACGTTGTCGGGCGCGACATCATAGGTGACCAGCTCGATATGTCCGTCAAACTGCGTGTAGAACCCGTACACCGACACCATGTCACAGTTCTTGAAGAAGCTCTCCCAACGCAGGTCGTAGTTGTTGATCTGAGTCTGGCGAAGGTCCATGTTGCCGTTAAAGAACCGTTTGCT
>DASVOT010000804.1:0-4771 GCA_036383235.1 Chryseosolibacter sp. | reverse complement strand
GAAAGTATTTCCGTGCTGAAGGACGCTGCTTCGACCGCCATCTACGGCGCGCGGGGTTCGAATGGTGTGATCCTCATTACGACCAAGACCGCCAAAGAGGGCCAGGTGAACCTCACGTTCGATGCCAATTATGGTGTGCAGAATATCCCCGATTCGCGCCGGACGGTGATGATGAACGGCGTGGAGTTTGCACAGTACAAGAAGGAGAGCTTTATGGATAAGATCCGGTACTTCGAAGGAAGAGAGCCCTCCATCGATGAAGTTCCGGAAGAGTTTCGATATCCGGAACAAACGAAATATTCAACGGACTGGTTTGATGAGATCACCAATCAGAATGCCGCTTTTCAGAACTATAACGTAACGCTTGCGACGGGAAAGGGCGACGTGAAGTCGCTGGTATCGATCGGATACCTCGATCAGCAGGGCGCTGTTATTGAGACGGGGTTCAAACGTTACAACGTGAGAGCTAACATCGACGGGAAAATCAACGATTTCCTTTCGATGGGATGGAATCTGGTGGGCTCGCGGTCAAACGAAAAATATGCAAGCACCGACGGCCGCGATGCGCTTATCGGCCGGGCCCTGTGGGCGGATCCGCGATATCCGGTTTACAACGAGGACGGTACATTCAACGATTATATCGGAGGTACGGGCGGCGTGTTTGGAACGGTGAACCCGGTGCAGGAAATGCACGAGATGGACAGAAATATGGATAAGACGAGGGTCTTAACAAATGGGTATCTGCAGTTTACATTTCTGAAGAATTTCAAGTTCAGGTCTTCCGTGAATGCGACCATCCGGTCTTCGCGCCAAAAGGAATTCCGGCCTTCCACGTTGGCCGGCGCCGGATTCAATAATCCTCCGCCGCGGGAAGCAAGCCAGTACGAGCGGTCAGCGGAAACCATCGGACTGTCTACTGATCAGTTGCTAACCTATGCGAACAGGCTTGGTGATCATTCTTTTGAAGCGCTGCTGGGTTATTCCGCGCAGGAGGAAACCGAAAAATCGCTTACGGCAACCGGTAACGATTATCCGGATGATATCGTCAGGTACCTGGATGCTGCGGCGCGGGTCGATGCCGGCTCATGGGAAGCGGGCTGGAGCCTGCTGGCGTATTTCAGCCGGGTGAACTATTCGTTCAAAGACAAATACTTGTTGTCAGGCTCCTTCCGCCGCGAGGGAAGCTCGCGGTTCGGGGCGAACAACAAATGGGGAAATTTCCCTGCCGTATCTGCCGGCTGGAGAATTTCGGAGGAGTCTTTTATGCCCGATTACCGCTGGCTCACGGATCTGAAACTGCGGGCGAGCTGGGGTATTACAGGCAACAACAACATCGGCAATTATACGAGCCTCGCCGCGATGAGCACCCAAAACTACATTCTTGGCGGCAACCTGGCCAATGGTAAAATATTGTCCTCGTTCGCCAATGCCGATCTCGGGTGGGAGCAGTCAAAACAGCTCGACGCGGGACTGGACCTTGCATTGTTCGAAAACCGGGTGATATTCACCGCCGAATACTACGACCGGATCACCGACAACATGCTGTTATCTGTCGAGGTGCCGGTGATCTCCGGATTTACGCAAACCATTTCCAATGTGGGCAAGGTGCAGAACAGGGGGTTGGAGCTTGCGCTTGATTATCAAACGACCGTCAGAGATTTTAAACTCCGGGGAAATTTCAACATCTCATTTAACAGAAATAAAGTGCTGGAGATCTTCGGGGAAACAAGCGAGATCTGGAACGGCAGCTTCTACAGCACGTACAATGTCTCCCGTCCCGGGCGACCGATCGGCATGCTGACCGGCTACAAAATGATCGGCATCTTTAACACGGAAGAAGAGATCGCCAACGCACCGACGCAGGACGGAGCCATACCGGGAACATACCGGTATTATGATGCAAATGGCGATGGAGTGATCTCTTATGATCAGGAAGACATGGTGGAGATCGGCAATCCTTACCCTGATTTCATCTGGGCGCTCACGCTGGGCGCGGAGCATAAAGGATTTGACCTGAACGTGTTATTCACCGGCGCACAGAACTACGATGTTTTCCGGAACATTGAGGCGACCACCATGAACATGGATGGTGTATTCAACATCCTGAGATCCGGGAAGGACCGCTGGAGGTCTGCTGAAAATCCAGGTGACGGCAAAGGCGCTACGACCAACACATGGAAATGGCAGCGTGAGTCGAATTCACGGTATGTATACGATGCCAGCCACGTCTGGGTGAGGAACGTGAGCCTGGGATATACCTTTCCGAAACAATTTATCCTCAGCAATGCCAGGTTTTATGTAAGCGCTGAAAACCTGTTTCTGATAACTCATTTCCCCGGTAGCAACCCGGAGGTTAACCGCCGTGGCGGGGTGAATCCGGGTGTGGATGACGAAGCTTATCCAGTGCCCAGGACCTTCACCGTCGGCGCTAATATCAGGTTCTAATCTTTCCATTAAACATTCATCCCATGAATATGAGATATTTCAAATACCCGATTGTATTGTTTTGTTTGTTGCTGTCGGCATGCGGCGAGGAATTCCTGGATAAGACCGATCCGACAAGACTGGTGGCCTCCACGTTTTATGAAACAGAAGCCCAGATCGAACAGGCGGTGAACGGTGTCTACGGTCAGCTCCAGCCGTACATCAGCAACCAATGGCAATGCGGCGAATTCATTTCGGATAACACGACGCTCCACTTCAATGAAGCGGATCGCGGACAAGGTCCGGCGCTGGAAGCAATTGAATACTGGCAGATCAACTCGTCCACTCCGAATATCAATAATCTCTACAACAGTATTTATCAGGCGCTGGTGAACATCAACACCACGCTTTCAAAACTTACGAAGGCGAAAGTGGATGACGGTATCAGGCAGCGATTTGAGGGTGAGCTGAAATTCATAAGGGCATACTATTACTTTCAGCTCGTGCAGTATTTCGGTGAGGTGATTGTCGTTACGGAACCCCTGTCATCGCCTTCGGAAGCATACGACTACCAGCGCGAGCCTGTGGAAAAGGTGTATGAGCTGATCAAATCCGATTTGAATTTCGCCGTCTCCGTTCTTCCCGCCAGCTACAATGCCGACAACACCGGGCGGGCCACGAAAGGCGCGGCCCTGTCATTGCTAGGGAAAGTGTACCTCACGAGAAAAGAATACTCCGATGCCATCGCGACGCTGAAACAGGTGTTGGACCTCGGATACGCGCTGCTTCCCAATTATGCGGATGTGTTCGATCCTGACAATAAGAACCATGCAGAATCAATCTTCGATATTCAGTTTCAGGGCGATAACCTGCTTGGAGAGCACAGTAATTTCATCTATACGTTTGCGCCGCGGAATTCTGCGGGAATGGTCATCGATTTTCCCGGACAGAACGGAGGAGGATGGAATATTCCTTCGAAAGATATTATCGCGGCGTATGAATCCAACGACCTGAGAAAAAGTGTTTCTCTTAGCGAAGGCTATACTGACAAGGCCGGCAACTGGGTTTCTGTTCCATTTGTCAATAAGTATAACCATCCGCATTCAATCCTTGGCCGCACAAATGACAACTGGCCTGTGTTGCGCTATGCCGATGTCCTGTTGATGCTCGCGGAAGCCCTTAACGAAGAGGGCGGACCCTCGTCCGAAGCTTATGGACATCTGAATGCGATACGCGAGCGCGCGGGTCTTTCACCGCTAAGTAACCTGGATCAGGCTTCCTTCAGGGAGGCCGTATTGAAAGAGCGCAGACTGGAACTCGCGTTCGAAAATCACCGGTGGTTCGACCTTAAGAGAACGAAAACACCTGAAGAGCTCGCAGCATTTTTGAATGCATACGGGGAATTTGAAAAAAGCGACCCTACGACCACCCGGAGTGGCATTCCGTTCAGTGCCGGAGACTATAAATTCGAGGCTTACGAGGCCTTGTTCCCCATACCCGCGGCACAGCGGAGAATTAACCCGGACCTGACGCAAAACCCCGGGTACTGATTTACCTTACTAATCACTAAATTGTGTCCCCTGCGTTTTTGTTTTTTGGGCGTTATCCGCGAAACAGAACGCAGGGACCACTTTAACAGAACTGGTTCATACCGAGGCCGCCGAGCCACGGGGTTCCTGCCGCTCGGTGGAGCGAATTTTACGGGACCGGATGTGCCGGTCGTGTATGCATGACGCCGTTCACTATAAACGGTATGGTACAGGATGCATAATTATGAAAAACGGTTTTACTTTATGCCATCCATCTGAGCGGAAAGTCTTCCTCGTATTTTTGGTGGATAAGAAAATGGCAGCGGCGAGTGAGTGACATTTTTTCAAATGATAATCGATGATTGATGTGTTCCCTGGTAGTGCAAATTTTTGTCTTTAATTTATTCTCCATTTCCGGCGACTTATCTGCATTCCATTCCGTTGCCGCCGTGCTGATGGATTTCTGGCTGTGGCAGTTTCTTGGACGGTTGCATCCGATGATCGTGCATTTTCCGATCGGCTTGCTGATCATCGCCCTGCTGCTGGAGATCCTCGCGGTGCGAAACAAGAGCCATGCGTTCCGGCCCGCCATTCACCTGCTTCTCGGTGTCGGCGCCTTCACCGCGCTTGTGGCAGTGGCGTTTGGCTGGTTTCTGAAGACCCAGGACGACTACAGCGGAGATCTTATCGTTGTCCATCAATGGTCGGGTGTGGCTACCGCGACACTGGCTAGCCTCTCATTTTATCTGCATCGCCTCATCGTGGCAAACAACAGGATGCATCTGTTCAGGCTGTACCGAACTGTGTTAACCATCACC
>DASVOT010000803.1:0-11531 GCA_036383235.1 Chryseosolibacter sp. | reverse complement strand
CAGCCAATAGCGTGAAGGATCGTCATTCGTTCTCAAGAGTTCGAAGTTCGAGATTCGGAGTTCATCATTCCTCATTCAATTTTCCGGGCTTTCCTCAGAAAAAATAATCCATGATGACGGACAGGTGATGCATGTCGGTTTTATTGTGCGCCAGTAGCGGACGATACTCCGGCTGCCTGTCAAGGTTTCCCTTATAGGTGTAGATCATGCGCGCCTCCAGACCAGACAAATAGCCCCTGAACCTGTAATGCCCGTGTAAACCGAGCTGATAGTAAGAGGGCATTGCATATTTGTTGAGGCGCGCGTCGCTCAGCGGCGGCATCCTGTACAGGCCCGCTACCAACCGGATGGACGATCTTCCGGCTTTGTCGACATTCCGCTGGTGATCGACCATCACGGCGTGAACGTCACCGGCTCCTTCGTTTCGCTCTCGGCTGTTAAAAGTATACAGCGGTTCGATCCCCCACTCCCGCGGGAAGAGAAACCTGCCGTGCGATGTAATGCGCGTATAATTCACCGACCATTCGCTGGCGTCTTTGTTGCGGACCACTGCAAATCGCCCGCTGAATGCGTGTGATTGTTCATCCGGCCCGATGTATTGATTCTCTACGGGCACTGACGGGTCGGACAGCGATCGCTCCCAAAGGTATTGGAATCCCCCTGACCAGGTTACCGCGGCGGTTTTTTTACTGGCTTCGATTTCCTGCAGAGCCACATTAAACAAGTGATCGACGTAGTAATTCCAATACTGATATTCCACGTTTTGAGCCGGTCGCCATGCCAGGTTCGCGACGAAAATATTTTTGCTTTTGATATGACCGAAATAGGAGGCGGGTGCGCCATTGACGGCGCGGCCGTTGGAGTAAACGCCAACGGACTCTCCTATATGATACCAGTTCACAGTTCCGCGCGGAGAGGTTTTCCACAGCCATCCCCCGCTTGCCCGGAGCCTGGCCGGCTCATTGAATTCAAACCAAAATCCTTCCTGCAGATTCGGACGCATACGCCCGTCCTGCAGGTTGACGAGAGGCGTGCGCACGCTAAACCGGCCCAGTTGAGCAAATGACCGCTTGCCTTCGTTCAGATAGTATCGCAAGTAGAGTTTCTCCAACCGGTCAAGATCATCCCGGTTGCCGGGATTAGTGACATCGAAGAGGCCGAGCTCATACCGGTTCGGGTATCCGTTTTCCGGTGCCAGCGGCGAGGAAGCAAGGTTGTAAATCATGGATCCGGACAGACCGGCCTGAAAATTTTTGATCACCGGTGAATAATAGGCAAGTCCACCTCCCGCCGCGAGCGCGTAATAGTGTGTACCGCTCGCGAGGTTGACCGTGCTCATGAAATACGTTCGGATATGTCCTTCAAAGGTGCCGAAGTGATGAAGCAGGTGTTGAAGGCTGTCGGCTTTGCCGTCGGACGTAATGAGGATGTCGTCTTCAAAATTCTTTTGGGCCTGCGGATCCTGGCCATAGGTGCCCGCATATGCGAACAAGGAAAGGATGATGACACTGATTCTTTTAAACATAGGTCGGCAAATAAATTTATGAGGCTCCTTTTTTGCACAAAGGTAAACCAGCGATCGCCGGCGTTTCGTAACTCCGATCACAGACCGTAAACCGGCAGCCACAGTTTTCGAGGCATGGATGAAGAACGTTATGATTCTGTGATCAAGGTCACTGAAGTAGGCGGTAAAAAATCTGAATCTTTACAGCTGACAAGATGATGACTACGGAAAGTGGAGCAGACAGCGATATAACCAGGGCGATCCGCCTGCTGGCGGTCACAATAACGGGCGCGGTATTGCTCGCGCTGGGGGTGATGGCCTGGGTCAGCGGATTGACGAACCTGTTCGGGACCGGCTCGCTGAAGGTTGCCGCGCAGATGGAAAATCTACCCGCGCCCGCAAGCGAGTACTGGCAACCGCCGGACATCCGCGCGCTCGCTGACAGGGCCGGCGCAGAAGAAATAACGTACGGTCGTGAACTCATTGCGCATACCGCGCGGTACCTTGGTCCGAAGGGAAGCGTGCAAAAAATTTCGAACGGCATGAACTGCCAGAATTGTCACCTGGATGCAGGGACAAAAACGTTCGGCAACAACTACTCCGCCGTATCGGCGACGTATCCGAAATTCAGAGCCCGGTCGGGCAAAGTTGAGTCCATCGAAAAGAGGGTGAACGATTGCTTTGAGCGAAGCCTGAATGGCCGGGCTCTTGACAGCGCTTCGCGCGAAATGCGCGCCATTGTGTCGTATATCCAATGGCTTGGCAGCGGCGTTGAAAAAGGGAAGGCACCGAAAGGATCGGGTCTCGCCAAACTGGAAACTCCAGGACGCGCTGCTGATCCCGCGAACGGGAAACAATTATACGCCTTGCAATGTATCGCCTGCCATGGAAAAGACGGACAGGGAATGAAACAGCCGGATGGCATCGAATACCAGTTTCCTCCGCTTTGGGGGGAGCAAAGCTATAACCAGGGGGCAGGCTTGTTCAGGCTTTCCACGTTCGCGCAATATATCCGCAGCAACATGCCATTAGGCACGACCTTCGATCATCCGGTACTCTCCGAAGAGCAGGCGTGGGACATCGCGGCGTACATCAACTCGCAGCCACGCCCGGGCATGGATGTATCCAGAGACTGGCCCAAAATAGAATCTAAACCATTCGATCATCCCTTCGGTCCTTATGCGGATCCTTTTACTGAAAAGCAACACAAGTACGGGCCTTATGAAGAGATCAGGAAGTTTTACAATGAAAAGAATTCCCGGGAAAAGAGCTGATGCCGCTTCGTACTCATCAAAGGCGTAAAAACCCGGAATACAAAACTTATTTAAAAGAAAATCAATGAAACCGTTACGTTCAGCATTCGCTATAATGTTTCTGGCCGCCACCTCGACCGGTGCGTTTTCTCAGAATCCCGGAAACCCGCACCGGGTGATCATGCAGGTGACCCAGGCAGATTCTGCGACGCAGGTTGCGGTCATCAGCCAGGTTCGCAATGTCAAAAAGCAGCTTCCTAACGCGGAGATCGAAGTAGTTTGTCATGCAAACGGTCTTCCGATGCTCATGAAAACGGGTTCGAAGGTGGCGTCGTCTGTTTTCGAGCTGAGTCGCATGAATGTCAAGTTTGTGGCCTGCGAGAACACGATGGCGCGCCAGCACGTGACCGTCGACGATCTCCTGCCCCAGGTGGGAACCGTCGCTTCAGGGCTGACGGAAATCATCCTGAAGCAGGAAGAAGGTTGGTCTTATATAAAGGGCGGTCATTGACGTTGACTGAGAATCTTTATATTTATATCCGCACAGAACAACTCCACTTATGCTGGATATAAAGGGCATTTTTCCCCGATTTGACACTTCTTTGATTGAACACCTCGACAAGATAGGGCAGGTCGTGGATTTCCCTGAGGGAGAGCAGCTCATCCGGCCGGGTCAATATTTCAAGCAGTCGCTGCTTTTGCTCGAAGGCCGGGTGAAGGTATACCGCCAGGGCGAAAACGGAGAAGAATTTTTCCTTTACTACCTGGAGCCGGGAAACGCCTGCGCGCTGTCGATCATCTGCGCGGCGAAGAACGAGACCAGCGAGATCAAAGGGGTTGCCGTCAAACCGGTCAAAGCCCTCGCGATACCCCTCCAGCACCTCGATACCCTGATGAAGGATTACCGTCAATGGTATTACTTCGTACTGGAAACTTATCGCACACGTTTTGAAGAGCTCCTCCAGGTGATCGATCAGATCGCATTTCACTCAATGGATGAAAAGCTGGAATTCTACCTGAAGCGCCAGTTTGAAACACTGAAGACAAAAACAATAACCATCACCCACCAGCAAATTGCCGACGACCTGAACTCGTCGCGCGAAGTGATATCCCGCCTGCTGAAAAAACTGGAAAGCAACAAACGCATTTCGATCTCACGCAACGAGATCACGAACCTTTTTCTCTGAAAGGAGTAAAGTTTTTCAAAATGTTTTGGCTCTGTGATTGCGGTCACGGAGTTTGCCTCCGTTCCTGCTGAAATTTGCAGGATAATTTCTATAAATATGGAGGATCTCTTTGGTTACCTGGCTGCAGGATTGATCGGTATATCGCTCGGATTGATTGGTGGAGGTGGGTCGATCCTGACTGTTCCTGTGCTGGTGTATCTTTTCCATGTCGAGCCGACGCTTGCCACTGCCTATTCGCTGTTTATTGTGGGCACCACCGCACTCGTGGGAGGCGTGCAAAGCGCTTCAAAGAATCTTGTTGATTTCCGCACCGCGATCGTATTCGCCATCCCGAGCTTTGTGGGAGTCTATCTTACGAGAAGATATTTGATCCCCCTGCTGCCACATGACCTGTTCTCTGTCGGCTCGTTTATCGTTACCCGCGACATCGCCATCATGGTATTCTTTGCCATCATCATGGTTGTCGCCGCCGTGAGTATGATCCGCAACAAGAGAAATGAAACGCCCGAAGATCAACCCCTGGAATACAATTATCCGATGATCATCCTGGAAGGACTGATCGTGGGCGCGTTGACCGGAATTGTCGGAGCAGGTGGTGGGTTTCTCATCATCCCGGCGCTTGTGCTCTTTGCAAAGCTGCCGATGAAGAAAGCGGTAGGCACCTCGCTGATCATCATTGCGGCGAAATCGCTCATCGGTTTCCTCGGCGACATCGGATCAGGCCAGCACATCAATTTTCATTTTATCATCGTCGTCTCCGTGATCGCCATCGCGGGAATATTTCTTGGTAGCTACGTTTCCAGGTTCATAGAAAGCCGCAAACTGAAGAGCGGATTCGGATGGTTTGTACTGGTAATGGGAATCTACGTGATCTTCAATGAGGTCGCTTTGCATTGACAATTGAGGGGATCTAGAAAAATGAAAGAGAAGAGAATATAAAACGCAACAACAAATAACGTATGTTTAATTTCACTGAAAAAACCAGAACTTATACGGACCTGCATAGCGACGCATTTGAAAAAGAGCTGAAGAAAAACGGGAATGCGGTACTTCTCGACGTGCGGACAGCCGAAGAATTCAGGTCCGAGAAAATACCCGGAGCAATCAATATAGACGTCGCGCGTCAGGATTTTTACACAAGGGTCTCGCAACTCGATAAAAGCAAGGACTACTTCGTTTATTGCAGGAGCGGCAATCGCAGCGGATATGCCTGCAGCATCCTGGCCTCAAAAGGATTGCATTGCTACAACCTTGCCGGCGGAATCATTGGCTGGGACGGGGAGATCGAGGAGAGGGGTTAGCACTCAAAATTCAAGATTCGGCTGCGGTGGCTGAGCCTGTCGAAGCCCGGTGGCTGAGCCTGTCGAAGCCCAAGATTCAAGATTATTCAAGGTTCGGGATGGAGGATATTCTGTCCCGAAATCTTTCACGACAAAGTCAAAAACCATACATCTATGAGGGAGAGCGCAAATATTTTTCTTAATCCGTGGCCATGGTATGTTGCCGGGCCGCTGATCGGGTTGACGGTACCGGCATTGCTGATACTTGGAAACAAGGCCTTTGGAATTTCCTCCTCCCTGAGGCACCTGTGCGCGGCCTGCTTTCCGGCAAATATAAAATTCTTTCAATACGACTGGCGAAAAGAAGTGTGGAACCTGTTTTTTGTAGGCGGAATTTTAGTCGGAGGAGCGATCGCCGCCAGTCTGCTCGCTTCTGACCAGCCTTTACAGATCAACGAACATCTTCGGCACGAGCTCGCCACGTATGGGATCACCAATATCACGTCGCTGGTGCCTGCGCAGATTTTCAATTTTGCAAACCTTTTCACCCTGCAGGGATTCATCATGATCGTGCTGGGTGGATTTCTCGTCGGCTTCGGAACCCGTTATGCGGGTGGGTGCACCTCGGGACACGCAATCATGGGTTTATCGAACCTGCAGTTGCCTTCGCTGATCGCCACCTGCTGCTTCATGGCCGGCGGCTTTATCATGGCGAACCTATTCCTTCCTTACATTTTAAGCCTCTAAGACAATGAATTCAAGAGAAAACGAAACACCGGCAGTGATCAACGACGCAAAAAATGCCGCAACGACTTCGGAAAATACGGACTTTGAAGTACGCTCGCTCGACGCGGTCTGCATTAACGACTCTCACCTGGCCCACCCCTGGTGGTTTAATCTGAAGTACATGGCGGTCGGTGTCCTGTTTGGAATTATTTTCGTCAAGGCGGAGATCATTTCCTGGTACCGGATACAGGAGATGTTCCGGTTACAGTCTTTCCATATGTACGGCGTGATCGGTTCGGCTGTCGCCGTAGGAATGTTTTCCGTCTGGGCCATCAAGCGGTTCAACATCAAGACCATTTACGGAGAGCCTATCGAATTCCACCCGAAGAAGTTCAACAAGGGAAATGTGTATGGAGGGTTGCTATTCGGTTTTGGCTGGGCGTTGACGGGCGCATGTCCGGGGCCATTGTTTGCCCAGGTCGGAAGCGGCGCCCTTGTGATCGTCATCACTTTGTTGAGTGCCATTGCCGGAACCTGGGTATACGGTTACTTCCGCGAACGGCTCCCCCACTAAATCCACTAAAATCACCCCGCGCACAGAAGGATGGTCTTACCGAAGGTCTGACTTCGCAGAACCAGAGCCAGACGACCCGGGTGATTTTTGCAGCATAGGCTGCCCGGAATCCTCATGCCTTTGTGGCGCACGGCCCACATAAAATAAGTCCATCAATTTTACTACCTTAATCGCCTGTATAACCTGGACAGGCCGCGACGTCGTTGCCTGAATTCTCAGGCCGGAGACGACAAACCATCATTATAATGCTTTAACATTCCGCCGAATGGAGAAACCAAAAGCTGATTCCTCACTTTTTGCGTTCATGAGGGAAAACCTTTACGTTGCCGCTGTCTGCGATATCCTGGACGAACTGGGCCATCGCAACCAGGCAATGCATCACCGCCTCCGACCGCTCCTTCCCGACATGCGCAGCTGCGGCTTCATCGGCCGGGCACGAACGTTTCAATGGACGGAGGTCGATTTCATAGACGAAGAAAATCCGTACGGACTTGAGATAGAAGCCATCGACTCGCTGGGCGCGGGCGATGTGGCGGTCCACTCAACCGACGTGAATGGCACGAATGCGCCGTGGGGCGAGCTGATGTCCACGATCGCCAAACGGAAAGGAGTGGCGGGCTGTGTTTGCGACAGTCAGATCCGCGACTGCATCCGGATCATTGAGATGAAGTTTCCCGTCTTTTATACGGGCATCAGGCCCCTGGATTCCAAAGGCCGCGGGATGGTTACGGCGTATGACGTTCCCGTCATGTGCGGCGAGGTGATGGTAAATCCCGGCGATGTGATCTTTGCGGATTTTGACGGCGTCGTCGTCATCCCCAAAGGGATTGAAGAAGCCGTGGTTCAGAAAGCAAAGGAAAAAGTGAGCGCTGAAAATTTGTCGAGAAAGGAATTGCTCGCGGGGAAATCACTGCGTGAAGTATACGATAAATACAAGGCTCTATAATCCATTGACATGAAGTTACAGCATCGGTCGGTCGTGATCACTGGCTCAGGCTCGGGTATCGGACGGGCTTGCGCGCTGGAATTTGCCAGGGCCGGGGCGTCGGTCGTCGTGGCCGACATTGACCTGCAGTCGGCGGAAATGACTGTGCAAAAGATCCTGGCGGCTGACGGGAAGGCTGTTGCCTGCCAGGTCGACGTCTCCCAACCCGAGTCCGTCGCCGCGCTTGTCGACAAGACCATTAAGGAGTACTCCAAGATCGATACGCTGGTAAACAACGCCGCCGTCCAGGTAAACAAAACAATCGCCGACACCACTGTTCAGGAGTGGAACAACCAGATGGGGGTCAATGTCGGAGGCGTGTTCCTCTGTTCAAAACTTTTCCTTCCATACCTCAGGATCACGAAGGGAAGTATTGTGAACATGTCTTCCGTCAACGGATTCTTTGTCGAATCTTCGTGCGCGGGCTATTGTGCCAGCAAGGCGGCGATCATTGGCCTGACAAAAGCGATGGCCATCGACCATGGGCATGAGGGAATCCGTGTAAATTGCATCTGTCCGGGCTACATCGATGCCGGCCTTGCCGCCGGGTATTTCCAGAGTCAGGACGATCCCGCCCGGGCGCGTGCCGACGCTGGCAAATTACACGCGCTCTGGCGTATAGGCCGGCCGGAAGAAGTCGCGAACGTTGCGATGTTCTTATCCTCCGACGACGCCTCCTTCATCACCGGCTCATCGTATGTGGTCGACGGCGGATTCTCCAGCGGACTGCCGCCGAAATAACGTTTCACCGACATACAGCCTGCCCGTTGCTCATGGATACGCGAAAGAAAAGGAACCTGTTAGCCATCGTGACCCGGAACGCTGCGACCGTGATGTGGTCAATACACCTTCCTGTTGTTGTGATGGCAGCGATGGTAATGGTTTCACCGCAGAACGCATGCGCGCAAGGCGAGGAGGCGGACTCCGCAACGATCAGGTTTCAGCAAAATACACATCCGGTCGTGCTCGATAGCCAGTCGAAGATCGTTCCCCGGATCGGCCCCCCGTCAAGGGCGTATGACCTGTTTCTTCGCCAGCGATGGAATTTCATAAAGCAGCACGTCCCTTTGAGCCCGGGGCCCGCGCCCCGGTCGCGATATCCGCAGTATTATTTCTATTGCGCTTACCGGCCAAAGGACGGCGAGCTTCAACCCGACCTCTGGATGAACGATGTGGGGGAAAAGATTCCCAACTGGTTCGAATCCGCCCGCCTGTATTACGCCTATACCGGCGACACCAGCGTGATGGACATCGCGGAGAAACTGATCAATTACACCATCGATCACGGAACCACCCCTGCCATTTTTGCCTGGCCGCATTTCCCCCACACTACCACCAACGCGGGGGATACTGTCTTCCGTGGGTTCACTTCGGCCAAGCGATTTTCCCTGCACGAGATACAGGTCGACCACGCCAGCGAGATGGGGCTTGCCTTCTACCGGCTGTACCTGTACACGGGAAAGGAAAAATATAAAACCGCGGCACTGAACGTCGCCAGCACGCTGGCGAAGAAAGTAAGGCGCGGCTCTGCAACCCGGTCTCCATGGCCATACCTGGTGATCATGGACACGGGGGAAATCACATCCGAATACGGCGCAAACTGGACCGGTGCCTATACGCTCCTCAGCGCCCTGATCGAAGCGAATACCGGCGACGTTGCCGCATATAAAAAAGCATGCGGCTACGTGCGGGATTTTCTTCTCCGGTACCCGCTGAGGACGGGATACTGGACGGACGGCCATTCTGACAACGCCGTGAAGAGCAACACCTATAAAAGCAATCTCAGCGCGAGCAATTTCAAGTTGTTCCTCTTCGACTTCCCGGATTTTGATCCCAACCGCGAGCGCGACATCCCAAACCTGATACGATGGACGGAAGAGAACTTTGTTGATCGCAGCGCCCCCGGCGAACCGGGCCACATGTGGGGCGCGAACATCGTCGGCGAGCAGGATGACTTCCTGTTCAAGATGGATTATCAGACCGCCCGATATGCGGCCGAGTGTGCGCGGTGGTATGCCATCTCGGGCGACGAATCATACAGGGAAAAAGCTTTCCGCGCGCTGAACTGGGTTACCTATTGCAGCGATTCCAGCGGCATGGCGTTCGAAAGCCCGCTCAGCAAAGGAATCTCCAGCTGGTGGTCCGATTGTTACGGCGAAGGACCGCGCATGTTTTACCATGCCTTTGCAGGTATCCCGGAATGGGCCCCGTCCGGGGAAGATCACATCCTCTATTCTGAAACAGTTCTGAAAAATGTAACTTATCACCCTCAGGAAGTCCGTTACACAGCGACCGACGCGGACGGTATCGAATACCTCAGACTTTCATTCAGGCCGGCAGTCATCGCCGTGAACGGAAAGAACGTCAGCATGCGAAGTGACCTCCGGCAAGAAGGCTACACCCTGAGACCGCTCGGCGGCGGCGACTTCGCTGTGGCGGTAAGGCGAATGAGTAAAGGACAGGTGGTTATATCCGAAAAATGACATGAGAGAAAAAAACAAATGGAATCCGGCCTTATCCTGCCGGTATCTTGCGCTCCTCCCGTTCCTGGTTATGCTGCCCGCGACGAGTTCCGGTCAGGCGAAGGGGAAAACAGAGAGCGTTGCCCTCCAGGTTGATGCATCAAAAAAATTCCAACGCATCGATGGCTTCGGCGTGAATGCAAATACCAGGAGCTGGAACGGCAAAGAGCTGGTTCCGGCCCTTGACCTCCTTCTGGACTCGCTCCATGCCACCGTCTGGCGGGTCATCGTCGAGTCGGTTGAGAAATGGGAAGAGGTAAACGACAACGACGATCCCTTTGTCTTCAACTGGGAGTACTACAACAACCTGTATGAGACACCCAAATTTCAAAAGGTGTGGGAAATGATCCGGTACCTCAACGAACACGGCGTAACCGACAACCTCATGATCAATTTCATGGGGTTTGCTCCTCCGTGGATGGGCAACAAGGTGATCGACGGGGAGCGCGAAGACGAATTTGTGGAAATGATCGTTTCTTTTTTCCATTACGCGATAAAAACCAGGCACCTGAAGTTCGGTCTCATCGCGCCGACGAATGAATCAGAGCACCACAAATACAGCGAGGGTCCGCACCTCACCGCAGAGCAGCATACCCGCATCCTGCGGAAATTGATCGATCGTATGGAGACCCTCGGTATTATGGGTAATATCCGGATCGTCGCACCTGACAACGCGAATACCGGAATCGCGCTGAAGGAATTTATTCCGGCAATGATGAGGGATTCGGTTGTCATGTCGAAAGTGGCGCATTTGGGTTTCCATAGTTATGGCGGTTACTTCGCCGGATTGAAGGAATGGGTGCACGATTCGCCTTACCCGCGGTCCACGTTCTGGTTCACGGAATGGAACGCCTGGTGCAACGGTTGCGACGAGGGAATACTCGGGGAATACAATTATCCCTTTGCCGCAAAGAGCATCGGCTTCCTTCTGGATCTCCTGAAGAACGGCGCCCAGGCCGCCATCGCATGGGAAGCGTACGACAGCTATTATGAGCACCATGCGCCTTCGCTATTCAGTTATTGGGGCATCCTTGCGTACGATCCTGAAAACAGAACGTACCATCCCCGTAAGAATTTTTACGCCTTTCAGCAGGTCTCGCGCTTCGTCATGCCCGGCGCGTGGCAGGTTTCCGCTTCGGCTACAGGCGATAGCCTTGCCGTTGTGGCGTTTTACCACCCGGAATCCAAAACCGTAACGATCGTCGGGGTCAACAGAAGGAAAAAAGCGCTTACGCTCAATGCATCACTGAAAAATCTGCCAGGCATTCGCAAGCTTGAGATGTATCATACTGACAGCGTCGTCAATGTCCAGCACGACCGGCCGGTGGCGATACGGGGCGAATCGGCGAAGGTTGTCGTGCCGGCGGATTGTATTTTTACTCTCACAGGCAGGGCGCAAAACTAACGTATCAACAACGACGCAGACGATGGATCGATTTATATGTTTTGCATTTACGCTTGGGTTGCTCCTGGAATTGAATGATGGCTTCGGCCAGCAGG
>DASVOT010000802.1:0-6821 GCA_036383235.1 Chryseosolibacter sp. | reverse complement strand
GATGCCAGGTGCTGGGTGCCGTTCCCGCGTATAGGGATATAGTTGTCCGTCCAAAACAAATCAGCAGTCGGAACCTTCGAGCAAGAATCATTTGCCACGGAGCGTGAGCTCGCGCGAAGGCAGCCTTTAGGCCGTGGCAATAGGAGTATAGGATATAAGGGCCGGGTGCCAGATGCCAGGTTCCAGATGCCGGGTGCTGGATACCAGGTGCTGGATACCAGGTGCTGGATGCCGTTCCGGCGTATAGGGAGACAGTTGTCCGTCCAAAACAAGTCAGCAGTCGGAACCTTCGAGCAAGCATCAGTTGCCACGGAGCGTGAGCTCGCGCGAAGGCAGCCTTTAGGCCGTGGCATTAAGGGTATAGGGGCCGGGTGCCAGGTGCCGGGGACCAGGTGCCGGGTGCAGGCGTATAGGGGTATAGTTGTACCACGAAAACAATCAAGCCATGACCGGACGTCACCGAGGTCTGTAAAATAGAAAAGCCTGAAACTATGTTTCAGGCTTTTTTTGATGTTTGAACTTATTTTATAGAGACGGGCACTTCGGTGTTCTCCCATTTCAGCACAAATCCCCTGTCGTTAACGTCATAGGCCAGGCGTTCATTCATGGAAGCGGATTTTTTGGGCTTGACCTGGACAAGAAGCGCATCCTGGGCAGGATCGCGGCTCGTGACACCGCCTCTCTTTATGCCCCACTGGCCCGTTTGCTTATTGAAGATGATCGTCCACTCCTTTTCACCGGGAATGGCATACAGGCTGTATTTGCCGGCAGGCAACGTTTTGCCTTCGATCTTAAGATCCTGGTCCGTTTCAAATATCGTCGCCTCGTTTGCTCCGGCCCGCCACACTTCTCCGTATGGAACCAGGCCGCCAAAAATCTTTCTTCCCTTTACAGCGGGGCTGCTGTAATTAATGGTGATGTTCGCATCCTTGATCTTCCCGGATGCCGTAGCAGGAGGGCTGGGCCTGCTGGCTTTATCGCCTTGCGAATACGCAAACGACGCCATCAGCAGTCCGGCCAACGCCAGCACTAATCGCGTTTGAATTTTCCTTTGATTCATGGTAGTATTTGTTAATTGGTTTAGAACACAGCAACCGCAACGCAGTCATAAAAAAACTCTGCTATACACTTGCCCGCAAGTCCACGTCAATATAGCTGAACAAACGAATATTTTTCAATTCCGGTAACACTTTCACTTTCATTTCAGTCGGAACGCCTCTGCCGCCGCCGAAAATGAATCGCCGAAGTGTTAACGACTTGTTAAAATTGTTCATCCGGCGAGCCGCGTTACTTTAAAAGGAAAAGCTTTCAGAGACCACAGGCCCGCATTCACTTTTCGGCGCGTCAGCTCCAGAGCCGGTCCCACGCCCGGATCTCATTCCACTCGGGAGTCGGGGCAAAGAGCTTCTCCCCTTTCACGAGAAATTCCTTCACCACCTCTTCGTTCAGCTCCACGCCTATCCCGGGCTTCTCGGGAACCTTGATGTACCCGTTTTGCACGATGGGCTTTTCGATGCCGGTGACCAGATCATCAAACCTGGGTTTGTCCACGGCGTGATGTTCGAGCCAGAGGAAGTTCTCTGTTGCTGCCGCGCTGTGGACGGCGCCGAGGAATGAAACGGGACCTGCCGCGTGGTGCAACTGGAATCCGATTCCGTTGGCAGAGGCATAGTCGCCGATCCGCTTTGTCTCAAGGATCCCTCCCGCCGTGTTGGGATCCGGGTGCACGATGTCGACGGCATGCGCGTCAATCAATTCCTTGAAGCCGTTTTCAAGCGTGTAGATGTCTTCGCCGGTCAGCGTGGGCGTCGTCGTCGATTCCGTGATCTCGCGCCATTGTTTGGTGAAATGCCATGGAATGATATCTTCCACATAGGCGAGGTTGTATTTCTCGGCAGCGCGCGCAATTTTGATGGCCTCGTTTACGCCAAAATGCCCCCAGTGGTCGGTACCCAACGGAATCTCGTATCCGATCTGCTGGCGCATGGCGGCGATGAACTCCATCAGTTTTTCGATGCCTTTGTCCGTGATCTGTACCGCCGTGAACGGATGTTGCGCCATGTCATACTTCCGGTACTCGTACTCGTACGGTTTCAGCTTTCCGTCCGGTCCGTTGATGATCGTGCCGGGAATATCCTTGATGAGGCCGATACCGATGTCCATCTTCAATGCCGTATAGCCTTTGTCGATCCGCTCCTGCATGCGCCGGGCATATTCCGCAGGGTCATTGGAGGTAGTGGTATCGCAGTACACCCTGACACGGTCGCGGTATTTGCCGCCCAACAGCATGTAGACCGGAACGTTGTAGGCTTTGCCCGCCAGGTCCCACAACGCCATCTCGACGCCGGAGACCCCTCCTCCCTGGCGCGCATGCCCGCCGAATTGCCTGATCTTCTTGAAAAGTCGTTCGACATTACAAGGGTTCTCTCCCAGGAGGCGGCTCTTAAGGAAGAGCGCATACTCTTTTGCGGCGCCGTCCCTTACGTCGCCATGTCCAACAATGCCCTGGTTCGTGTAAATGCGGACGATGGGCGTGCGGAATACCACTCCGCTGATCTCCGCAATGCGAACATCGGTGATCTTCAGATCAGTCGGCGCCGAGTAGCGGTTGACCTTCTGAGTTGAATAACCCAGCACCTCTTCGATGGGAGCTGCTGTCAGCGCCGCCAGACTGAGTCCACCCAGCGCGGCGTTCTTCAGAAAGCCCCGGCGGTCCGCAGGATTTGTGTTCTCTTTCATGGAATAAAAGTTTATAGTTAAGGGTGATTAATCCGGCAACACGATCTTGCCCGAAGGCCAAATGAGCGGATCAATGATTCTGTCACGCTCCTTTCATGATATTCTAATTAACGATTTTATTTGATTTTACAAAGCGGTTTGGCGGCGGCGAGCAATGGCACTGCCCGGCGGTCGTCCGCGCCCCGTCAATGGTCTGGAGATGAAATGAAAACCGAAAGGAAACAGCCCCGAGGGCCGCACATTACTTGCTGTTAAGCTCTTCGTAATCCTCGACGTCGAGAACCTGGGGAACGTTGGTATCCTCCGTTTTGGAGGTGATCCTCTTGGAAATCGTATGGGCCCCCATCAACGTATCGTCGACCGGCTGGCAGAGCGCCAGCACATCCTCTTTCGTCAGATTCCGGTTCAGCCAGTCTTTCTCATACTCGCGTGGCAGGATGACAGGCATGCGCTTTTTGGAATTGTGAATGGTGCTCATCATCGCATTGGCTTCTGTGGTCAGCACGGTATACGAGTAATAGCGCTCATCCGTCGACCGGTTTACCCAGCGCGAATAAAGTCCGGCGATGGAAAATATCGGTTGATCTTTAAGGTGAATGAAGTAGGGTATCTTCTTCTTTCCTTTTTCATCCATCCAGCGCCATTCGAAGAACCCGGTACATGGAATAAGACAACGCTGCCCCTGTGCGGCGGCGTCGCGAAAGGCGGGTTTTTCATACATCTCCTCGCTGATACAGTTCAGCGTCGACGCCTTTATGCGCGTGGCGGCCGGCAGATCTTTCACCCAGAATGGCACGAGGCCCCAGTGGAACATCTGTATCTCACCCGGCTTGCCGGCGGTTACGACAGGTCCCGGCAGAAAATCAAAGCCGTTTTCATGGAATTTTATGGAATACAGCTCCTCGACCAATTTGGAGTAAGAGGTCGAGTAGTACTCGGCGAGCTGCTCGTATTTTGCTGTCAGTGATTTATGGTAGCACATGTGCTGGCTTTTCGCTTTTGGCCCTTGGCTTAGGGCGCATAGCAAAAGTAATCAAAATAGGTTTGAGATAGTGATCGGGATGTTGGGACCATGGCCAGCACTTCTCCGACATCGCATCGACCTGCCGCGACCTCGCGTGAATCATTCCCGGCCTCCATCAGCAAGCGTAAGCTGTACAACCAGAGTGATCAGACAAAAAATTCCTCCGAGATAATTTTACCGTCTTTTACCTGGTAAACACAAAGTTCCGGCGAGTTCATCCTTTCTCCTCCTTTCATTGTTAGGTCCATCCTCAAGACGCAGGCGAAACTGCTCCCGGCCACCAGGGGCTCTGATACCTCCAGGCTGTGCACCTTCTCAACCATCGCGTCAAACTTCTTCCCTTTTTCCCGTATCGCCGCTAGCCCTGAAATCTCTTTTTCGAAATCCGGCGTCGCGTAAGGTTCGATGCTCCTGGCATTCTGTGCGTACAGCTCACGATGCGCTGCCTCCCACTCTCCCTTGCGGCAATATGCCACCAACCGATCTGCAATTTCTTTTGTGCTCATATAGTATGATTTAAAGTGATTAATGCGCTAACATGAGTTCCCTCGCTGACAACCCTGTGTCAGGAGAAAATGAGTGATGACAAAAAAGCTGGCTTGGTTAAGTTTCTTCCCTGAATTAAACAACTTGTAATCAAGTTATTATACTTCATTTAATAAAGCATTGGTGGAGACGTGTCCCTCGGGCAGGTCAAATAAAGACGATTCGGAAAGAGGTATCGGCCGGTCTCACAGGCGCTCGCGCAGCTTTTCAACGCGCTCGTACTGTGTCAGAAAATACTCCAGCTGATCGACGGGAACCTTCTTCCCGATGATCTTCTTTCGCTCGTCCAGCACATACAGCATTGGGGTTTCCATTGCGTCATAATGGTCCGTATACGGACCTACGTAGCTCCTCGGACCGTTTACCGTGATCCATCTCATCTGCATATCTTTTATGTACTTCCGCATCTTGGCCATACTGGAGTCGGTGCTCACGGCAAACACCTCCACATCAAACTTCGTTTTGCTGTAAAAGTTGACCAGCTTGGGCGTCTCTATTTTGCAATGCCCGCAGTCCGGGTTAAAAATATAAAGAATAGAATATTTGCGCTTGATGTCGTACAGCGCGCGCGGTTTGAAATTGCTGTCCTGCATGACCAGGTTATCGCCCGTTTGTCCGATGAGGCTTTTCCTGTACCGGTCAGCCAGCTGCTTGAAATTCTTTTTTATACTTTCCGACGCCCAGAAATCCATCTCTCCGGTGGCAAAATAGCGGTCGTACAAATTAACGAACACCTCATCGAGGCCCATGATCGCGGGATCCTGGTATTTGCGGAGGCAAAGGAAGACGGCGAACTTATACGTTTCGGGATTTTTCCTGGCCTTTTCGACAATCATCCCGATTGCCCGGGTGATGGTGTCTGCCTGGGGCGCATATAGCTTGTCGAGAAACTCATCGATCTTGTCGCGGTACAGAGGGCGCGACAGGCGGAGCAGGGCATCGTCGGCCAGATCAAGATTATCGAAAAAATGCTGGCGGTACCATTTCAGCTGGAAGGTGGAATCAATGGTGCCGTCCGGTCTCTTCGGCGGATCCGGGATCCGGACCGGCTCGGTCGCTTTGATCATGCGGGCGGTGAGCGTGCCGGGGTTCTGGCGTATAAGCTCCCCGTGGTAGGCAACCGCCTTGTCGTTTATCCTGCTCAGGCTTTCGCGCGCATCTTTCTTGTCAGCGTCTTTCAGCGTGCTGTCTTTCAACATCCTGACGAACGGCTCCGCTTCCTTGTTTCGGGCGATGTTGAAGAAAATGCTTTCAAAGAAAAGCGAATTGTCATGGTCGCCCGTCACGTTCATGTCCTGGACATAGTCGGCCGTGCTCGTGGCGAGCGCGAAGTCCTGGTCTGCTCCCACGAGAAACTCGAATTGCTTTGTCTTATTGAGAACAAGCATGTACACGCCCTGAGGGAGCGTGTTGGCGCCGGCAAAGGCAAACTCGCCCCTGCCGTTCACGTCAGCCGTATCTTTGATATAGGTGCTCTCGTTGATGAAGTAGCCGAGGTAGGCCGTGGTGTCCTTCAGTCCGGATATATGAAACCGGATATGGTACCCCTTCTGCGCGAGGGCGCTGAATGAGGAAGCGACAAGAAACAGACAAAAGGCCTGGCGTATGGTGTTCATAGGGCGGGTTTTCTCCAAATATAGCGATTTTTGCTCCTGAGGTCGCCGCGTGCTATGGTGTTCCTTCATAGCCGGTCGAGGGGAAGAGAAAGCCGCGGGTCGGGCGGCAATCTTCAACTACTCACCGCGCCGCAGAACGACCGGCGATGCAATCCCGTTCAGGTCATACACGATCCCGCCATCCCGTATCGTCATTTCGCATTCGAACTTTTCCGAGCCTTTGACCTTGTAGCCTGTGTAATCATAGAAACCAAAGTCGCCGTGGCGGACGCTGAGTATGGCGACATCGGCGCCCACGCCAGGGGATAGATTTCCCAATTCTTCCCGGTGAATCACCTGGGCGGGAGTCCATGTGACTGCTTTAATGAGTGAAGGAATATCCATTCCCATCTGGTGAAACTTGGACATCACGCTGAGCATGTCTTTCATCGAACCATTCATGCTTCCGATATGAAGATCAGTGCTAATGGTGTTGGGAAAAAATTTATTTTTGAGGGCGGGGATCGCCTGCGAATAGGAAAAGCTGATGCCTCCATACCCTACGTCGAAGACGATGCCGCGCTTCTGGGCATCCCATACAAAAGGTTTTACGGTATTGGCAGACACATCCACAATGGATTCGCGGCTCCCGAGCTGCGCGAACGCGTGGGTAAAGATGTCGCCGGGACGCAGGTGATCGAAAAAAAGTTCTCTGATCGACAGCGGAGGATTGTTACCTCCGAAATCTACCATGACCGGGAGGCTGGCAGTCTCCCCCGCTTTTACGGCGTTGTCTACGGGGGTCCATTCCGGGCCGCTGTAGTGCGCCACCTTGAAGCCCACAATCTCATTGCGATACCGCCGCGCCACGGCAGCGGCCATCTTCGGGTCCATGTCATTCGTGTTCTGCTCATAGG
>DASVOT010000801.1:0-2785 GCA_036383235.1 Chryseosolibacter sp. | reverse complement strand
ATCAAAGATCTGCTGCTGGGCGTGCGATACGCCCCGCCTGCAGCCCGTGATGAGGTCCGCCTCCTTAGCGCGAAAAACTGCGAAGTCCAGTTAAGGTTTCATCGGTAGGATGCCTGCGGGCAGGACCAGGTTGCGTCGAAGGAAAAAAATATTCCCGATCCCGGGCAAATCTCTGAAAATAAGCGTAATGCAAAGGTAAGAAACGCTTTGCGGACTGCGGCGGCTCACCGCTCATATTGCTCAGAATATCAGGGAAATGAGAAAGACAAGGATGAAAAGCAAAAAGAAGATCACCGTTTCTTTGGATTAGTACCGGGAAGACGAAGCAGAGGGGGCAATGTTACAGCCACCCTCCTTTTTTCTCCGGCGCCGGAATGTTAATCATGTCTCACGATATTCGGATTTCCCCTGAAATCAATGTCGCTGGCAATACCTTCTTCCATTTCCAGCGTGCCCGTCACGTTTACATTCGCTTTGGAGGCTCCGCTCACTTCAACGAAGGCATCGCGGGTTTCCAGGTTATAGGCATCCAGCCTGGAAGCAAATTCCATTCGGGCATTCATTTTCTCGAACCTGCCTGTCAGGTCGGCTTCTGACTTGCCCGTTAACTTCACGATCAGCTCACGCCCCTCGACCTTGCCCTTTATTTTTACAGGGCCGCGGGCATCGATCTCGAATTCATCGGTCACAAAATCCTCGAAACGGATGCTGCCCATTCCCATCGCTTCAATCTTTTCCAGCTCAGGCATGGTGATGGTGATTTCCATCTCTTCCAGGTTTAGCCCTTTGTTATCCCAGTCTTTCCAGCTGAAATTTCTGTGTCTGCTGTAATCGATGATCAGCGTCTCGCCGGCGCGATGAATGTCGTACAGCTGTTTTTGATTTTCAGGACCCTTCAGCTCAACAGAGTAATGGTCGCCGTGAATGATGCGGACGTCGAATCTGCCGGAGATCTCCAATTGATTGAAATCACTCAGTTCACTGAACGGTCCTTCTGTGGCCGAATGGCAGTTGATGCATTCCAGGCCATTCGGGGTCATTTTCCAGGTATACCCGTCGACATAGGCCCCTTCCACATATTGGGAGATGAAACGGCTCATGTCTTCATCCATGGTAAACGGGAATCCGTAAGGAATGTACAATATCATGCTGATGCGCTGACCGCGGAAGACTGCGTCGTCTTTAAACTCCAGGTTGCGGTCGAACGTGAAAACAGAGTCTGAAAAAGTCACGGTGTAGTCTACCATTTGCGCATTTTCAATCGCCTGCTTTCGGCTGCTGCCCTGCGCTTCGAACGTCTGCACCAGTTTGAAGTCGGAACCGTTGTAACCTTTCAGCGTTAAGCTGGTGCCTTCGTATTCGTTTCCACTCTCATTATTTACTCTTAAGACCGCTCTCTTGCCCGTGACCCTGTAGACGGTTTCAACCCGGTGCTCCCCATCCTCATGGAAAGCATACACAATCTTCGGGATACCCACCGCCAGCATCGCGACGCTGACGAAAAACAGAACGAACAACGTCCAGCCTGCTGTTGCCTGGAAGACCAGTCGTCTGGCGATGGCGGAAGCTCCAAGCAGGATCAGGAAGATGCTGGGTATCAGCGCGGCCACCACGGCTGCCAGCGCCATCCATCCCGGAAACGCACGTGTGAAAACATGGATGGGAATATCGTTCAGGTCGGGCACCCACGCCCAGCCGGAGAACAAACCGATCAGCACACCGCCTGTTACGACAATACCAAAAGCGAGCGAGACACCGAAAAGGATCAACCCCAGGCCGAAGAGTACACGGATGGCGTCTGCGAGGGGTCCGATGAGTCTTCCCAGTGCCGTCAGGATAATTCCAATAAGGCGAAAGGGGAACAGGAGAATCTTTGTCAGTGTGCTTTCTTGCTCACCCTCCCTGATATTGAAATTCTTCTTGATGTTCGATTCAATATTAGAGAGGGTAACGGGCTCCCCCTGCATCTGAATTTTATCGGTGATGGTTTTGGCTTCGGGCAAACTTATCCAGAGGATAATATAGAGGAAGAGCCCAAGGCCGCCTGCCAGCGCCAGTGCAATGAACAGGACTCTTACCAGGATCAGGTCGATGCCCAGATAGGCGGCCACTCCTCCTGACACCCCTCCAATGACCCGTGTTTGCGGGTCGCGAAACATCTTTTTTCCCAATTCCGGTTCATCCAGATCATAGGCGCCCGGCACGGCGATCCACATGATGATATAGACGAGCGCCGTAAAACCGTATACGAACAACAACGCGGCGAACAAGAGACGGATCCACAGGGGATCGGTGTTGAAGTAGTTGCCCAACCCGGCGCAGACACCGCCGAGTATCTTTCTTTTCTGATCACGGCGCAATTGCTTCGGAGGCACGTAGGTTTTTTGCGACTGATCGGACGACTGCTCTTCACCCCGTTGCCCGGCGCCCGCACCCTGGGCTTCCTCCGGTTCCTCCACCGCCCTGAAATCACTTACGCTTCCCATGGTCGCAACGAGGGCACTGACATCCTCCGCCGTGATCACCTGCTTCTCCTCGTTCAGCTTGGAGAGAAAAATTTCCGCGATACGGCTTTCGATGTCGGCCAGGATCTCGCTGCTGTCTTCAAAGGTCGAAAAGTAACGGTTGATGGAATCCAGGTATCGCTTCAGGTTTTCATAGCCATCTTCCTCAATGTGAAATATGATTCCGCTGATGTTGATGCTTATATTCTTTTTCATATTCGATGGTGACTCGGTGGTGTTTAAGCTTTGGATTTTAAGGTGATCATTTGAGTGGAATGAAC
>DASVOT010000800.1:0-6049 GCA_036383235.1 Chryseosolibacter sp. | reverse complement strand
CTCAGCGGGAAGGTAGTAGCCGAGCGCCAGAACCGCTCCCGACATTCCCGAGATCTTGATAAAGTCTCTTCTGGATAAGCTTTTGGATGTTGTTTTCATGGCCGGATTTATTTGACAGATGCTTTCTGGTTCATGATCTGGGAAGCGGTCTTGATCGCCTCGCGAATGCGGGGATAGGTTCCGCACCTGCAGATATGACCCTGCATGGCGACATCGATGTCCTTGTCTGTCGGATTGGGATTTCTTTTCAGCAGCGCAGCGGCAGCCATGATCTGACCGGACTGGCAATAACCGCATTGCGGCACTTGCTCGGTGATCCATGCCCGTTGCACCGCATGTGAATTGTCTTCCGACAACCCCTCGATGGTGGTGATATTCTTATTGGCGGCGGTCGAAACAGGAATGGAGCACGTGCGGACGGGTGCGCCTTCCAGGTGCACCGTGCAGGCTCCGCACTGGGCAATTCCGCAACCGTACTTGGTGCCGGTCAACCCGGCAAGGTCGCGAATCGCCCATAGCAAAGGCATTTTCGGATCTGCCTCGATTCGATAACTCTTGTTGTTGATCTTTAATGTATAGGATGCCATGGCCGGAGTATTATGTGTAAAGGAAAGTTACAAAATTACCTGTAAACACTTCTGTTAAAATTTGTTAAACGGATACAGCCGGTACGACCCGGAATCCTCTGGTTACCGCAGACGGCGCGGCCTTGTGAAATGGTGAACGGCATTATTTAGCACTCGTACTTTCACAACCCGCAAGTATTTTCGAAGTCTCGGTCACGTCGATCAATCCCCTATCGTGTGACCAGGTGTTGTAAATGTAGGTTGTGATCTCCGCAACCTCAATATCCGTGAGGCTGGTGACGCCGTGCATGGGCTGATTGAATTGTTTTCCGTTCACGAAAAGTTCTCCCGTCTTTCCGAAGCGGATCAGGCAAACCACTTCCTGAAAATGATCCTCCATAAAGTCGGAATGATCGAGCGGAGGGTACACCCTTCGAAGTCCGCTGCCATCAACCTGGTGACAATTACTGCAATTTTTCACATACAGCTGTTGACCGTGTACATAGTATTGCTCGAATTTAGGGGAAGAGTTCTTTCCGCAGGATGAGATCAGGAATGATAACACGCAAAGCATGCCGCCAACTTCTGAGATGAAACGCAACGGTGGGCGAGGTGTCCATGGTGAGGTCAGTCGTCGCATATATCTGTTTTCCGATGGTTTTTGATTTGTCCTGTCATGTGCCGCCTCTTAACGATGTTTCGCAATCTACGTTATTTTTCGTTTTTAAGAGGGGTGTCGCGGGGAGGCTCGCGGGGACGCAAGGAAGGCGCGGGAGGAATTAGCTGTTGAAGATTGCGGTAAAGGCTGCGCGTTTTCCGTTTAAGGAAAATCTAATTTTTTGCAATGTCCACAGCTAGGACGAAAGAGATTTTTTCTGTTTCTTTATCAACAGTCAGAAGACCCTTCCGGTATTCGTCTCTAATCAAACCTTGCTATGTTCAGGAATAGTTTGCTCACCTGCGTTGCTGTGTTGTATGCCTGCGTTGTGTCCGGTCAGGACCGTACGCATGATCGCAAGCCGGGCCGTTTTCGTGCGGCTGTTGTGAAAGCCGATATCACTCCTGTGACTCCGCAGTACATGCGCGGTTACAATCCGCGGCTTTCAACGGAGGTACTCGATCATCTTTATCACCGGATTGTCGTTCTTGACGACGGCCGCACCCAGTTTTTTCTGATCTCTTCCGATGTTGTCGGGATTCCTTCGCCGGAATATAATCGCGTAACTGCTATTCTGAAGAAAAAGTACGGCATCGAGCCGATGAATGTCTGGTGGTCGACGACTCATACGCATTCCGCACCGGAAGTAGCCACTCAATTTAGCGGAATACCGTTTCCGTCAATGGCAAACCGGAGTCAGCTTGCAGCCGGGCATCAGGCAGACACAGCCTATACTGCCATGTTCGAAAAGAAACTGATTGACGGGATCGGCGAAGCGCGTAGCAAACTGCAGCCAGCCCGTTTTGGAATCGGCTGGGGATTTTCACAGGCGAACATCAATCGCAGGGGGATCGACGCGGATGGAAAGGCCTCGCTCGGACTGAATCCGGACGGTGAAACGGACCGCAGGATTGGTCTCATCCGGATCGACAAGGAAGACGGGCATCCGCTGGTGCTCATCGCGAACTACGCGATGCATGGAACCGTGCTTGGTCAGGAAAGCACGAAGATCAGCGGCGATGCGCCGGGAGTGGTTGCTGAATATGTCGAGCAAAGAGTTGGCGCCCCAATGCTCTATATAAACGGGGCAGCGGGGAACATGGCGCCTATTTACAGTGTGTACGCCAATGAGCGAGCAGGACACCTGGGCGAGTTTCGCGTGCTGCTCGGCGACAAGATCCTGGAGGCCAATCGCAAAATTTATTCAACGACGGATACCATCTCGCTGGCCCTTGCTTCAATCATTGTGGAGACGCCCAGGAGAGCCGACCTGGGATGGTCCCGGGATCTGGCGGAATACACCAGGACCACGGGTTCCGGCACGAACCTGGTGCGGCTGCCCATCCGGTTCATGAAGATCAACGAAGATATCGCGATCTGGAGCGCGCCTGTGGAAATGTTTTGTGAGATTTCAAATGGCATTCGCGCACGCTCGCCGTTCGCCTATACATTTTACTATGGCTACACGAACGGATCGCTGGGATATATGCCTGCAGCCGAAGGCTTTGAACACGGCGGGTATGAACCTTCCGTTTCTCCTTTTACTCCTGCTGCAGAAAAGGATGTGACGGAGGCAGTGCTCGGTTATCTCCAGGGCGAATTAAAGTCACGCATGGTTCATTGACAGTCGGCCCCTACCCTTCGCGCTCCAGTATTTTAATGTCCTGCAGGAGCCGGTCGACATCGTCCTTGTTGGTGCCGTCGTATTTTCCCCGGATTCTACCTTGCTTATCAATGAGGAGGAACGCGCCGCTATGGATAAAGCCGCCCGGTTCGTCTTCGTCTTCCATCGCGGTGGCGAAGTAACCGGTCTGAGCGATGTAGTAGATTGAATCTTTGGCTCCGGTGAGAAAACGCCACTTGTCGCTTTTCACACCCAGGCGGCTGGCATAATCGTGGAGTAAGGCGACGGTGTCGTATTCCGGGTCGATCGTATGAGAGACCAGCATCACCTGCGGGTCGTCCTGGATTGCTTCATACACGCGAAGCATTTGTGTTTTCATCACGGGACATATTGTGCGGCAGGATGTAAAAAAGAAATCCGCCACGTAGATCTTTCCCTTTACTGTTTCGTCGGTTACGATCGAGCTATCCTGGTCCACGAACTTGAAATGTCCGATCGTGTGGTAGACGGTATCGGATCCTGCCACTTCTTTCTCTCCGAGAATGGGCAGCTTCTTCTCTTTTTGCTGTATACAGGATGAGAGGAGGAAGCAGGGAGCGACCAGGACGGAGAGCAGGAAGGCGGAAAGCCTTGTATGCCGGCAACAGGTGAATCGATTCATTGCAGATTGTTATTTATTTTTCCGATAACGTTTGTATACGGCCATTCCGGCGAGAATGAGGCCGGTCATGGCGATCAATCCCGCCAGTCCCCACACCATGCTCAGCGCATTTTTCAGCACGATGATGAAGACGATGCTGATGAGAAACAAGGTGGCCACTTCATTCCATAGGCGCATTTGCTGCGACGAATAGCGCACGACGCCTTTCTTCAGTTGATTAAGCAGGTACTGGAGGGAGAAATGATACAAATAAAGAAAGAACACGAGCGTCAGTTTAAGATGCATAAATCCCTGTTGTAGCCATTCCGGCTGTTGGACGATTAGCGCCGTGCCCAGTCCGAGCGTGATGAGTGCGGAAGGCCATGTGATACCATACCACAGGCGCTGTGCCATCAGGTTAAGCTGCTTCAGCAGGATCGATTTTTCAGGCTCGTGTTTTCCGTGAGATTCAAGGATGTAGACAAACAGGCGGGGCATATAAAACAGGCCGGCGAACCAGGTCACTATAAAAATAATGTGGACTGCTTTCAGATACAGGAACGACATGTTGCAAAAGTGTGCAGAGTTAGGGCAGCGCGCAAATTTTCAGCCGGGAATAACCCGGTCGCCGACCGCTACTTCTCCCTCGTCAAGCGCAAGCAGGTTCTGACCGAAATATACTTTGTTATCCAGTTTGCGGTAAGAAGACAACGTAAGCAAAGGTTCAGTGCCTTTTTCGGCACTGTCCTGGTTTACCGTGGTGAGCACGCAGCGGTCGCATTTTTTTACGGCCGTGAACCGGATATTCCCAATAGAGAACTCTTTGAAGTGATCCTCGGCGTAGGGGATGCCGCCGGAGAAAACGAAATTGGGTCTGAACCGATTCATGGGCACCGGCTCGGCGAGTCTGGAATTCAGATCGTCAAGCGAGCGCTGGCCAATGATCAGGAAAGGATAGGCGTCGGCCAGGCTTACCTGGTCATGCCTGATGCTGTAGCGCGGGTCGACGGCCCTTGGTTTTTTCTCAGGGAATGCGACCAGCCGGCAGGTGAAGCCGAGATGGAAGGAGAACCACTCACTGACTTTCGGATCCACTTCCAGTACCTCGACCTGGTCGTTCCAGATCCTGGCGCTGATCCATTTATCAGACGGGGGCG
This sequence comes from Chryseosolibacter sp., assembly GCA_036383235.1. Lineage (GTDB taxonomy): Bacteria > Bacteroidota > Bacteroidia > Cytophagales > Cyclobacteriaceae > Chryseosolibacter. The sequence goes on along the minus strand of DASVOT010000800.1, from coordinate 1,404 downwards.
CAGCGATGCTGAAGTGCGCCGCTGAGATGGTGGTTTTGCCTTTCCTGAAGGTGATGAAGATGTTTCCTTCATGAAGATTCAACTTAAACAGGGCCATGAGGGGATAAACGCGCTGGGTCATGGCGACGCCAGCTTCGTCTATCAGCATCCACCTTCTGTCGAACTGGAGTCCTTTTCCCATGACGCGGGCCTTTTCGAGCCGGATCCCTGCCAGCGATTTAACCGGGTAAATCCAGATTTCATGGAGGTATAGGTTCTGCATGTCCGTTGGAAAGGAAACTTAAAGATAAAGTTAAATACAGTCCCGCCGCTGAAACGGGAGCCGATTATTTTACCTGGCGTGTTCACCTGAGTTCGTCCGGCAGATCTTCCTCGGTGTCTACATCTGCGAGCGTCCTGAGCAGCGTGTAGTGCAGCCCGAGCAGTCCGAGGTCGCGGATGGTTTCGTTCAAGACGGTGTTGGTACTCCAGCGCTTGTTGTCAAAGAGGGCCGGCAGCATTTGGTTCATGCCCAGCAAATAGTATCCGCCGTCTTTAGCGGGTCCGACGACCGCATCCGAGTGGTGCAGCGATTCGAACGCCTCGTCGATCACCTCTTGTGAAAGCTCAAAGCAATCCGTGCCAATGATGCACACCGACGTATAGCCCCTGGCAAAACTTTCCTTAAACGCGTTTTTCATTCTTGCGCCGAGATCATGCCCGTGTTGGACTGCTTTCTGGTAAGTGGCATCAGGCCACATGTCGGGAGTGTCGACGAAATCCGAATAGAACACGATCTTGTCAACGTCGGTTTTTTCTGCGACGTCCCTCGTATGTTGCGCCAGCCTGACGTATATCTGTCGCGCCTTGTCTTGCCCGAGGGTTGCGGCGAGACGCGTCTTCACGTTCGCTTCCTGAGGATTGCGATAGAAGATTATGAGGCGAGCCGTTGACTTTTTATCCATACCATTTCATACAGCAGGCAGGCCATCACGACGATATATTCGAGCGCAACGGCAAATAGATTTTCGTGAAAGGAGACCTTTGTATAACCTGCATACGTCAAAAAGATCATGGCGGTCCATACAACCGTAAATCGATAAGGCGTAAGCAGCGATAGGGCAAGCAGTGTCAGAATATACCACGGATGCAATATTGTTGTGCAGAGGAAGTACGCAAGCAGACACCACAACATGTGGCCGAATATGTCCACATCAATGGCCCCGGGGAACGTTTCCGGCAGCTTTCGAAGGGATATCTTCAGTATCGCAACCGTTGCAACTGCGGCGAGCAGCGGACCGGAATATTGAATGATATTAAATCCAGCGATCAGATATCCGAGTCCCCGGATGATGTAATAGAGGCTGGCGTTAAACTCGAATCGCTGGAAGTAGTACCCAATACTGGTTGACAAACCATTGATGA
>DASVOT010000799.1:0-3490 GCA_036383235.1 Chryseosolibacter sp. | reverse complement strand
ACCGGGTTCTGCAGTTCGATCACTCCGTCGTTCAGGAGAAGGCTGTCTTTCAAAGCGATGGTCCCTGTGAGCAAAGCCCTGCCTGCGCCGTTCTTTGTCAGGAAACCCAATTGGGATCCGCCTGGCTGGAAGCTGAGGTCGGTTGCAAAATCCAGCACGAACCCTCCGGTGCTTGCTTTATCCAGGCCGCCACTGTTGACAAAGCTGTTGCTGGTCCGGATGATTCCATTGTTGATGAGATTGGTCCCCGCGCCATTGACCCAATCGCCGTTTGTGACCAGCAGCGCTGAATTGCTGATAGCGATCCCGTTGTTGGCGATGAACTGGCCAAACCCGCCCGTCGCCAAAAGGAGTAACCCTGCAAGGAAGCTGAATCGTTTCATGCGGTTCACGTTAAAAAGCCCGGATTGCGCCACCCGGGAAAACGATAAACGTTTTTCCCTCTCCGCTCAGCAACGTCGTGACCGGGGTGCCACTTGCATTGTTAATGGTGACGGTCTGGGCGGTATCATTAAAGATCACGAACACTTCTCCGTCTTTCGGTCCGAAATCCAGAGAGAACGTCGTGCCCGCGAACGTGATCTGGTAGGCAGACGCGCGGCTGGAAATGGACGTTGAGCCTGAAACCACGTTTGTAGTGATCTGCACGCCTCCGTTCCAGATGGCCAGGGCGATGCCATTCGCTTCATTGGCTGCGCCCATCGCAACGCCTCCGGCCGCGGTGGTCGCGCCGTAGACAGCGGAGGCGGTGTTGTTGACATCGGAGACCCTGAAGTTGCCGGCGCTACCTGTTCCCGTCACCTTTTCCGCATAAACCGCATCTCCCGAAGTTCCTGTATGCCGCGCGTTGATGGCTGCACCTGTGCCACCCTGGTCGACGGAGACGCCCGGTGCCGTTGAGCTGGCGTTCTGCATGAAGACATCCATCCCGGGTCCCGTTCCTGTGTTCTGCATCACCCGTATTCCCGAGCCGCTTCCGGCAGACGACGCCTGAACGGCGGGGAACGTGTTGGTGGGATTGGTTACGCTAAAGAGTCCTGCGAAACCATTTGCCGCACCGGTATTTTCGGCGTGGAGCGCAGGGCCGGAGCCATTCGTGGTAGAAAAAATGCCGGCGGAAGTATTTGCTGTATTGTTGATGGTGAAAAATCCGGCCCGTCCGGTTCCATTGGTAAAGCTTCGAACGGCAGCCTCCGCGTTATTCGCGTTCTGAATCTGAAACTGCCCCGCGCGGCCGACACCGATCTGGTTGGCAAACAAAGCAGGACCCGATCCATTCGTTTCCGCGAAGGCGGCGGAGAACGGGTTGGCCGCGTTGGTGATTCTGAATGCGCCCGCCGCATCGCCGGTACCCGTGTTCAGCCCATAGAGGGGAGCGGACAAAGCGCTGTCGCTGTTTGTTTCAGCCCACAGGGCGGGCATCTTTGAACCCCTGTTATTGATCGTGAAACGTCCGGCACTACCCATCCCGTTGTTCAAGACGCTGACGACCTCTTTCGTGTTCTTCCCGTTCTGATTCTCAAAATGAGCAACGCCTGCGCTTTCGGGAGCGGTTCCCGTGTAGATGAGCTTGAAGACATCCGCGTTGGCGCCCGGCGACGTCGTGACCGAATCTTTGTAGGGGTATACCAGCTTCGGCCCTCCCGCCACCTGCGAACTGCTTTTCCAGGTCAGGCCGTCCCATATAAATAGGGTATTCAGCGATGTGTCGAATAACATCAGACCCTTGTCGGCGTCGGTCAGCACCGCGCTCATCGCATCGCGCTGAACGGTAGTGAGCCGGGGCATGATAAATCCCTGGTTCCCGGTGGGCGATTCAACGTGCAGGGCTGCGTTTGGATTAGGTGTCACCACGCCTATGCCCAGCGTCTTGTTTTGACCGAACACGTCGCAGCAAAAAGTTGATAAAACAATAGCGCCTGCGAGCAGTACGAATTTTCTCATGGGGTTTACGTTTGTTAAAGATTAAAGTCTCAACAGACCCGGTGCATCGGGATACTGATAATCCTATAATAATACAATTCGCTGACGAAATGTAACATTCGACCGGGGTGGATTTTTTTTACCGGGATTTTTTTCACATGAAAAGTCTAAACCCCGGTTTATAAGTATATTTATCCGCTGCAAAGCGGAGCATTTCAGTGGATAATTTTATTCGCGAGAAAACCAAATGATTTTATACGGAATGCTTTATTTTCAAAAAACATTTGCGCTTCATGGAGAGGAAGGACCTTAAGCTCTTGTTCAGCGTTCCAGTCGTGGTCGCCGCACTGGGTTACTTTGTCGATATTTACGATCTTCTGCTGTTCAGCATTGTCAGGAGGCCGAGCCTGATTTCGCTCGGCGTTCCGGAAGGCGACCTGCTCGGGGAGGGGGAATTTCTGCTCCGGGCCCAGATGACCGGCCTGTTGATCGGCGGGATCATCTGGGGCATCATGGGCGACAAGAAAGGCAGGCTCTCGGTTTTATTCGGGTCAATCCTGCTTTACTCGATTGCCAATATCGCCAATGGCTTTGTCTCCACGGTCGGGCAATACGCAGCCCTTCGATTCATTGCCGGCATCGGACTCGCCGGCGAGCTTGGCGCGGGGATCACACTGGTATCGGAGATCCTGCCTTCGAGACTGAGGGGCTATGCCACCACGCTTATCGCCAGCGTTGGAATCACCGGAGCGATCCTCGCCAACTTTGTCGCACGGATATTCGATTGGCAGGTTGCGTTTTTCATCGGTGGCGGGTTGGGTTTGCTCCTGTTGCTGGCGCGGATCAGCGTTTTTGAGTCGGGAATGTTCCTGAAGATCAAGGAGAGCAAAGTCCAGAGAGGTAATTTCTTTCAGCTTTTCAGGACGAGGAGCATGCTTACGCGTTATCTCGGATGCATCCTCATCGGGCTGCCCATCTGGTATGTCGCCGGCATCCTGATCACGTTTTCTCCCGAGCTTGCCCGCGCGATACACGTTGAGGGAACGATCCTCGCCGGCGACGCGGTGATGTTCTGCTATATCGGGCTCGCCGCAGGGGATTTTTCCAGCGGGTTTATCTCGCAAAAGATCGGATCGCGAAAGAAGGTGGTTTCCGGGTATCTTCTGCTCACGCTTTTGTCGATTGTCTTTTACCTTTATCTTCCTGTAAAGAGTCCGGGCTTTTTTTACGGTGTGTGCATTCTGCTCGGCTTTGCAATCGGGTACTGGGCTCTGTTTGTGACCATTGCCGCGGAGCAGTTTGGCACTAACCTGCGATCGACCGTCGCGACCACCGTACCGAACTTCATCAGGGGAACGGTGGTTCCACTGACATTTATGTTCGAACTCATCCGCGATGCCATCCGTCAGCACTACACGGGAATCCAGGAGGCCGAAAGGGCCCAGGCAACCGGCATCATTTATGGCGCGCTCATCGTGGGAATATTTACCGTCGCGGTTGCTTTTGCCGCCCTCCGGGTGATCGACGAGACCTACGGCAGGGAATTGAACTTTGAGGAGGGCTGATG
>DASVOT010000798.1:0-1906 GCA_036383235.1 Chryseosolibacter sp. | reverse complement strand
GATGGGACACACGGATGGCAGGGGAGTACCCTCCGATAACGTGAAGCTTTCGCAGGAAAGGGTGAACAAGGTAAAAGAGTACCTTGTTTCGAAAGGAATCGAAGCGAGAAGGATCTCGGGGAAGGGCTTTGGCGGAAGCCGTCCCATCGCCAGTAACGACACGGAAGAATCGCGGCGCATGAACCGCAGGGTGGAGTTCGTGATCAGGAGGTTCTGATCCGGATATTAACCCGGCATCTTTTTTTTTCGATTGAGTCTTTCACCACCCCATGGCCCTGTCTTCCCCGCGGGGGTCGGCGCCTCCCTCCAGCGTGCCATCCGGAAGCACGATAATGGCGTCCACCCGACCGATGCCACCCTCGTACTCTGCGTCAAAATGATGGCCCATCCGCACGAGTTTCATACTGTCGTTCGCAGACAAAGCGTTTTCTTCCGGGTATATCACGTCCGGCAGCCATTGACTGTGTACTCTTCCTGCCGTTACCGCCTGCTGCATGGTCATGTTGAATTCCACTACGTTCAGGATCGTCTGAAACACGGAGGTGATAATGGTCGAACCTCCGGGTGTGCCCACGACCATGAAAAGTTTACCCTGGCGCTCGACAATGGTGGGTGTCATGGAGCTCAACATTCTTTTCCCCGGCTCGATCTTGTTAGCCTCCCCGCCGATGACGCCGTACATATTCGGCTGGCCCGGCTTGATGCTGAAGTCGTCCATTTCGTCGTTGAGGAAAAAACCCGAGCCTGCCACGACAACGGCCGAGCCATACGAATCATTGAGTGTAGTCGTCACCGCGACGGCATTTCCACTGGCGTCGACAACAGACAGGTGGGTGGTCTCATGCGACTCCGAAAGATAAGGGTCGCCCTCTTTCACCGCGGCGCTCGGGGTCGATACGGACGGGTTGAAATCGCGCATCCGCCGTTCGCTGTAATCCTTTCCGATCAGCGTTGCCACCGGCACATTGAAAAAATCCGGATCACCCAGCCACGCGGCGCGGTCTGCGTACACCCTGCGCTCTGCTTCGGTCATCAGGTGCACTGAACGGGCACGGTTGTGTCCCCACTGCTGCAAAGGAAACCTCGCAACAGAGTGCAGGAGTTGCAAAAGGGCGATTCCGCCGCTGGAAGGTGGGCCCATGGAAATGATCCTGTAGTCCTTGTAGAAGCCCGTCACCGGATCTCTCCAGGCTGGCTTGTAGTCTTTGAGATCCTGATGGGAAATGAGTCCTTTCCCGCGCCGCATTTCCGCCACGATGTTATCGGCAGTCTCCCCTTCGTAAAACCCCGCCGGCCCCCGGTCTCTGATGAGGGTCAGTGTGTGGGCAAGGTCCTTCCAGAAGATGGTATCACCTTCTTTCCATTGGTCGCGAATGAGGAACCCGGGAAGGATGCTGTTGTATTTCCTCAATGTATCCTGGAGTCCATTCAAGCTGGCGGCCTGCCTCCGGGTGAGCGCGAATCCGTTTTCCGCCAGATCGATGGCAGGCTGAACAAGCTTTTTCCAGTCAAGCGATCCGTACCTGCGGTGCGCTTCAAACATTCCGGCGACGGACCCGGGAACTCCGCTCGACAAGTGACCTTTCTCGCTGGATCCCTTTCTTACTTCCCCCGCTTCATCGAGGTACATATCCGTCGTAGAAAGGGCAGGCGCTTTTTCGCGATAATCGAGCGACGCGATGGACCCGTCGTTCTTTCTCAATACCAGGAAGCCTCCGCCTCCGAGGTTGCCTGCAGACGGGTACACGACCGCCAGCGCAAACTGCGTGGCCACCGCCGCATCAACCGCGTTGCCGCCCGCTTTCAGGATATCGGCCCCTACCCGGGATGCCAGCGGATGGGCACAAACGACCATTGCTGAATCGGCTTTTAAACCAGTGAGGGGAAGTTTGGATAACGGTGATTT
>DASVOT010000797.1:0-7821 GCA_036383235.1 Chryseosolibacter sp. | reverse complement strand
AGTTAACGGAAGTGCGGCGTTCCCTGACCGCCTCGTTGAAAGACGATGTCACCGTGAGATACGAACAGGTTGTATCGGGAGATGCTGCTGACGGTATAGAACGGTACATCGCTGAGCACCAGCCAGACGTGCTGGCGCTGTGCGCAACGGGACGCAGCATATTCAGCCGGCTATTGCATAAGAGCGTTATCCGTCAGGTGACCGCACATATAGCCTGCCCGGTTCTTATCGTGCATGAATAACCGGAAGGTTGCCGGCAGCGTGAACGATTTTAATAGTCATAACAACACCAAAACAATAAACGTATGGCCTATCACTATTCAGCGCTGGTGAAGAAACCTTTCACACAAGTGGTTTCCGAGATTACCGACGCGCTCAAACGTCAGGGGTTCGGTATCATTACCAGCATCGACATGAAGGAAACGCTGAAGGAAAAGATCAAGGTGGACTTCCGCGATTACAAGATCCTCGGCGCCTGCAACCCGCAATTCGCGCACAAAGCGCTCAGCATGGAACCGCACATCGGCGTGATGCTGCCCTGCAATGTGGCCGTGCAACAGCGTGAAAACGGACTGGTCGAGGTGTCGGCCATCAATCCAATGGAAACGATGGAGGTGACCCTGTCGCCCGAAATGAAAGAGCTCGCAGCCGAAGTGAGCCATCGCTTACAGGTGGCCGTTAACGAGTTTCGCGAAACGACGCCGTCGGATTCGAAGAAAGGGGCAACGGCAAGTCATCGGTAAAAACCGAGGACCTTATTCGACGGTTATCTTTCCAAGGTTGTACCACCCCTCTTTGTCCTTCCCTTCAATGGCCAGCAGTACTTTCGGCTTATTGGTGAGCGGATTCAGGAGGGCAATCTGGACGTCATATTCGCCAGGCTTTATATCTTTCGGAATGAAGATGGCATCGTTGTAAATGTTGTCTCCGGGCAGCCAGGTGCGTATATCGGCAGCTGTTAAGAAGTCGGTGCTTCCATTCTTGTTTGAAAACCTGATGGCAAGAGGAAATCGCTGATAACACGGCGCCACGCCCTTGTTTTCCCACCATGACTCGAAGTCGAGTTTGCTGTTGGACTTCACCTTTTCAGGATAGGTAAACCGCCGCAGCACAAACCGGTAGCCCATTTTTTTCAGCCAGTCGTTCACCATCCCCTCCCACTCAGGCGGCACCGGCGACGACTTTGCATTGAAGGATGAAATGTGCCACTTCAGGGTCTGATCGAAGATGTATTTCACCTGTTCGGCGCCATAGTGCTCCTTGTCCCGCCAGCTGAGGAATGTGCCGCAGATCTCCAGGCTGATGGGAGCCGTCTCCCAGGCATCCTTTGTGCCGTACTCTATTATAGACTGCGGATAGAAATCATACATGTGCGTCCACCCGTTCTGATCCTTCGCCCAGAAACCCAGGTCGCCGATGCAGTCCACCCTCCAGCCGACATGTCTTTTCGACAGCGCATATTTATTTGTCTTCTCATCCATCAGCAGCGCGATCAGCGGGGTCTTTCTAAAGTTGTCGGTGTAGGCATCGACGAGCGCCTGCATGGTTGGCTGACTCAGCAACTCGGAGCCGGCGCCTTCGCCCCACGCGCCGATAAAGGAGACGTCGACGGCGTGGAGCGAAGGATGGCCATCATATCTTTTGGCGAGGTTGGCAATCAGGCCGCCAAAGTACTGCACGTATCGCGGATCTTCCGGATCCACCACCCAGCCGTTCACCTCACTCTCATACTTCCAGTCTTTTTTTTCGCCGACCATCTGCCGGTACCACGAGGGAACATCTCGCTCGGGTCCCGTTCCGTACGGGGCAATCCTCAGCATCAACGACTGCCCGCGCGACTCGGCCGTTGCCAGTGCCTTATCAATCAGCTCCCAGTTGTATTTCTCCCGTTCGGGCTCCATGAATTTCCAGTAAACGCGGAAGTACGCTATCGAGGTCTGAGGGTAGCCGTTGTTCTTCAGGTCGCCATCGAATTTCTGGTACTCGATGGGAAATCCTTCCGTCCATCCCGCGCCGGGATTCAGGTCATCACCGTTGAACCTTTGGAACGTCATAAACCCGGTTCCCGGATTTACCAGCACGTCGTCAATCTCGCGCGGGCGTACCACCTTCGTTCCCGGCAGTATCTGCCCCTGAAGCAACAATGGAAAAATGCCCATGATCATGATGAGCCTGATGAGGAAGGCCGGTCGATTTTTCATACGGTTAAATTTTTTCAAATGATTCTCTTTTTATTCGGTGAAGACCAACGCTCCGGTTACTGTTCTTGACTGTCCCGGCTCCAGGTCTCCGACGCACGGGTCGGCATGAATGCAAGGGATATACCTATTCGATAGAAAATTTTTTCCGGGAGTCCAACGCAAGGTCACTTTCCGGCTTCCCCCCGAGGCGGTAAGAACCGTCACTGCGGAATCAATTTTTTCCGGAATGAAACCTCCCATCTCCTCTGCCCACCAGTTATGTTCATCCGGACAGTCGCGTACCTGGGCCATACGGGCGAGCGCGTCCGGTTTCTCCACGGCAAGGTCAGACACGGCAACCGGTTTGCCTTTCATAAGAATGAACGTGTGCTGAAAATTGTCCGATAGCCTGGCAGGAAATCCGCTGAGGTGATGGTATTGAAAGCAAAACAGAGGCCGAATACTTCTGAGTATTTTTTCCGAACGGTTGGTGATCGTGACTTCGAACAGTGCCTTGTTATCACGGGCCCTTGCCCTGGCGGAAAAAAAGACGCCCGGCTCCGTCAGGCTTTCCACCGAGTAATCCGCCCCGGCACTGTCGGCCGCCACCTGCCAGACGTTTGCCCGCTTATCGTGATGGCGCGCAATGCCCATCGTTTCCGGCATGTATTCAAGATGCTCGGGAAGGTTGACGAAGACCGAACCTCCTTCCGGCCAGGGTGGAACAATGTTTAACCCATAGGCCATCCGCTTTTCGGGATCATCGGAGCTCGTGGCGGGATCCACATAGAATCTTACCGCCCGATGATGATCCTGGGCCTGTTTCCTGTCGCAGCTTAATATCGACAGAGCTGAGGCGATCAGAAAAAGCGCGTTTATTTTCATCGGGATAGAAAGATCTCGTTGCGAAAAAAATTACCGGCTGATGATGACCTTATATTCGGGGCCTGGAACGCCGGCGAGGTTCACCACCCGGAACAGGTTCTCCGACCGCCCTTCCGGCAATGGCATCTCGACCGACGCGGGAACATCCTTCCACTGACCATCCGCGCCCTTCATCTGATATGCCTTGAGGTTGGGCGTCTGGGAATCAAGATCAATATGAACGACGTCGCCTTCGATCTTCACAGAACTTTCAATCGTATTGGGTGTCCATTCGATCGCGTTGCGGTCAGAGACGAGCTTCATGAATTCCGTGCCATACGCCCAGTGCGGCTTGCCATCCCATATCCATTTGTTGTTTCTGAAATAGTCGTCCTCGTACATGTTGAGTATGCTGACGTGGTCTCCGCTCTGCGGCCAGTTTGTATAACGGTCATTATAAGACTCCCACTCGATCCAGGTGTAGGTCTGGGCGAAGTCCGCCTTCGTGTGCGGGATCATTACTCCTTTGGCATTGGCGACGGCATCCGTTTCAATGGGAGTTCGGTCGGGGCCTTTGACCATGACGATATCCGCTGCCTTGTTCTTCAGGTATTCATCACGGATCTGGAGCGCGGAGAGGGGAATGCCGTCCTTTTCAAAGTGATGGTTGTATTTGGCGTCCGACAAAAACCATTTCTGATACTTGTTGCTCCAGATTTCGTTGATGCCGTGGTGACCGTCCGGTCCGCCTTTGACACCAGGACCGGCGCCGAGGCACCGGGTCACATAACCGTAGGCGTTCATGACGGCATTCTGGACAATCATATAATGACCGCAATGATATCCCTGTCCTTTCAATGCCGCATCGAGGATCTGCTCCGGATATCCCTCGCCCGGATAGCGCGACTCAAAATCGCTGATGTGAATCACCGTGCGGATCCAGTTGCGCAACAGTAACATTCGCCTGAACTCATCCTGTTCTCCATGAAAGACCGTATCAATCCGGTATTTGTCTCTCAGTGCCTGAAAGGCGGGAGCAGAGAGGTCCTCGAAACCTTTAAACGCGGTGTTCTTTTTCACGGGGGCATTCCCGCTCTGATCGACAGACGGCGCCTTCTTCTCACTGCAATTGAAGAGCAGGAGGCTCATCAGAATAACCAATCCATATTGTGTTTTCATAGAAATGAAGATGGTAGCGACATATTCAAGGTTTATTCAGTTTTCAATCCTGATCCGGTGAAGCGGCCCGGGAACGTCGGCGACGTTGACGGTGCGGAATTCCAGCTCATTTCTTCCGTTCTCAAGGTGAACCTCAACATGCTCGTTGACATTTTCCCAATGCCCGGATGGCAGTCTCCTCATCTGGAGCGCCTTCAGGTTTGGCGTGGAAGTCCGCAGGTCAATGCTCGCTTCAGCGCCTTCGATGTCGACCGTCGAACAAAGCGTGTTAGGCGTCCATTCGATCGCGCCGCGGTCGGTGACGACGTTCATATATTCAGTACCGTATGCCCAGTGCGGTTTTCCATCCCAAAGCCACACATGGCTGCGGAAGTACGGGTCGTCGTACAGGTTCAGCTTCGAATCCACGTCGGGCCAGGCGGTGAAGCGGTTGTTCGTCCGCTCCCACTCGACCCACGTATAGATTCTCGCGTAAAGTTCCTTGCTCCGATGCTGCTCCTCGTCATAGGGCGTGGGCGTTCTGCCCGGCCCTTTCATCAGCATGATATCAGTCCCACGGTTTTTTAAATATTCATCGCGCACTTCCAGGGCTGACAAGGGAATGCCGTCTTTTTCGAAATGATAGTTGTACTTCGCGTCCGACAATACCCATTTAGAATAGGAATTGATCCAGATCTCGTTCAAACCATGGTGACCTTCCAGCCCGCCGGGCACACCTTCTCCGGCGCCCAGGCACCTCGTTACATAGCCATAGGCATTCATCACGGCATTCTGGACGATCATGTAATGCCCGCAGTGAAATCCATGCCCTTTCAGGGCAGCATCGAGTATTCCCTCGGGGTAACCGTCGCCGGGATATTCACTGGCGTTGTTGTCGATGGAAATGATCTTCCTGATCCAGTCGCGCAGGAGAAGCACCCTTTTGAATTCGTCCGTTTCTCCGTGGAAAACGCTGTCGATCCTGTATTTGTCTTTCAACGCCTGAAACCTTTTTGAAGAAAGGTCCTCAAAGGAGGCGAACACGGTGTTGGCCCTGCAGGGAGGGTTTTGCAAAGGCACCTGGTGAAAGGGCCTGTGAACGCAGCCCATAAGAACAGCGCCTGATACAACAATAGCGAATGCCTTTTTCATTACGCGTGCTGTTTCAGCGAGCATGCGCCGACGAAACCGGTACCGCCCCGGCCGGCTCCTGGAAAGCATGAAACCAGTGTTGAGCATTCTTGTACAGGATCTTGTCAACGACCGCCGCCGGCAACTTCAGTCCCTGAAAATCCTCGTCGACGAGGTTGCTGGTCATCCTTTCGTCGGTGACAAAGTATCGCCAATCCCTGAGCCAGGTGTCGTGCAGATCTTTGCTGATGGCTTCCTTCGTTTGGTTCCCCTCGGCCGCCAGGTCTGTCGCATAGATCAACCTGTCCTGATACTTGATAAAAAACGCGCGCACTTTATCGCGGTTGAAGTGCGTCTGGTAAAAAAGCTGGCCCATGCGGGCCGCCATGTCTATGGCCATGTTCGGGAATTTGTCCAGCCTCTTGGCCATCTCGTCTACATCCCACTCGAGACTGCCCAGGTGCGCGCCGACGAACGTGAGGTTGGGATTTTTTTCGAGCATGCGATCCCGCGCCGCCACCTGCTCTTCATAGCTCGGAAGCTCAGGATGTTTGTACATATGATATTGCGGATGCTGGCTGAAGTAGGTGCTGTCGTTATTGGTGGTCATTTGATCGAGGGGCAACCAGCAATTTTTCGGCTCCCCGAGATGTCCCAGCAGCGCGATATTGCGGTCAGCCAGCATCTTGAAAATCGGGTCAAACCGCGGATCGTCGATCATGATCAGCTTGTTGTTCTTGTCGCGGTAGACCATTCCGATGTTCTTCCATACCTTCACCGCTACCGCCCCGTCGCGGATACCGGAATCGAGCCACGCCATCGTCTTGTCCAGCCACCCGGGATTATCCCAGCCTTCCATTGAAAAAGACGTGGCAAATGCGACCTGCGAGGGATGGTTCCTCTTCTGAATCAGCGAAAAATGATATTGCTTTTTTACGCTGTCCATGCTGTTGTCAACATCCACGCAAAGGGTGACAACCTTGAAGTTGTCTTCCAGGGCCTGCTCCATGAAATCATTGTTCGCGGAGAAAATGTGCACATGCGTGTCCGCCTTATCCACCTTTTTGAAGTCATCCACCGAATAGTACGGGCCATCGTCTTTTTTTGACGGGCCGCATCCCTGTATGAGTAACACGACAAAAAGACAACAGACTAATGTTTTGAAAGGATTGCTCATAAACAAATTTATAAAAAAAATCATATGAACGAAATCAATCTTAAAATAAAAGGTTGCGAAATAATTAATATCTTTCGTATACTTGTCTCACAAAAATAATGCGTTGCCGGGGCGCGGTTCGGCTATTGGCGATCCGGATGCAGTAAATTCCTAAAAAAAATTTTCCAGATGAAACGATTTATCAACCCGACTGTCCGCATTTTCCTGATCGTGCTTCTCAGCCTGTCCTTTACAGGTGGCCGCGCAGCCGGGTTATCCGATCTCGGCCTGTATGTAATTCCGTATCCCAAGGAAGTAGTGACCGGCGGAGAAGGCCTGGCGTTCGCGGGAAGGATTCTCATCGTCATTGACAAGAACGCGCCGGCGGAAGACAGGTTCGCCGCCGAACAGCTTGCCGTCAGCCTGAAGGACGAATTCGGAATCGAGGCGTCGGTGACCAGCCAGCCTTCGAAGGGAGCGATCGTGCTCACGCGCAAAGGGGCGGAGAAAAGAACCGGCGACGAGGGGTATCATCTCACTGCATCATCGGATGGAGTTTTGATCCGCGCGCGGGGCGGCGCCGGAATTTTTTACGGGACGCAAACCCTGCTGCAACTAATGAAAAAAAGCGGAGAGGGTTTCACGATCCCGGGCCTGAACATAACCGACTGGCCGGATATACGGGAGCGCGCCATCCACTATGACACGAAGCATCACCAGGACAAGGCCGCGTATGTAAAAAGTTTTATTCGCGACCTGGCGCGATACAAGGTCAACATGCTCGTATGGGAGTGGGAGGACAAGCTTGCCTATCCGTCGCATCCGGAGATCGGAGCCCCGGGGGCCTTCACCGTCGAAGAGATGCAGGAGTTTACGCGGTATGCGCATCAATACCACATTCAGATCGTGCCACTGGTACAGGGGCTGGGACATGTAAGCTTCATTCTGAAGTGGCCGCAGCACGCACAGCTGCGCGAGATCGCTGCATCCAACTGGGAGTTTTGTCCTCTGAAAGAGGGGTCATACGATCTCCTTTTTGATCTCTGGAAAGATGCCATCCGGGCGACACCAGGTTCAGCGTACATTCACATCGGCAGCGACGAGACATATGAGCTTGCCTCGTGCGATGCATGCAAGGCAAAAGCCGGCGAGATCGGCAAGAGCGGTCTCTATACGCTCTTCATTAACAAAGCCGCGAAGTACCTCAAATCGCAGGGAAGACAAGTGATGGCATGGGAGATGCCGATGGGATGGCAGAAAAGCGCTTCCCCCGCTGTGGGCATCACGCCGGAAAAAGGGCTGGTGCTGACGGAAAGCTACAGCTACGAAAAT
>DASVOT010000796.1:0-7383 GCA_036383235.1 Chryseosolibacter sp. | reverse complement strand
AACAGCATTGCCCGAAAGGCTGCCTATGATCCCGATCCATCAACGGTCAGGCATATCCGGGAGCTCAACGGGCGTATCCTGAGGATCGTGGCAGGGATGGAGAAACAATCGAACATCAACGGCACGCCGGACGGGTTGCGCAATAGCCACGGTTGACAGGCAAGGCCCGGACTGACCAATCGGGATGGGGTGCCGGAACGCCATCGTTCAACGGCGAAGGTGGTTTCGCCTGCCATCATGGATTGTTGTCCCTTTCCCGATCGCGGAACAAGAAAATTTCCCCCCTTTGTATTTGATAGCAGATTCTTTTTGTTAAATTGTTAACAAAGACTGGCAAATAATGTAATCATTTTTACCAAAAGCCAATGGGACGGCGGTGTTGAAGTGATCCTTTTTTGCCACTATGATTTTCCAGGTAATTCCAGGCAAAACCTAAAACCACGCATTATGAAAAGAATTTTATCTGAATTTCAGCCCTGGTCAGTCAAGGCAGCCAGGCTGCTGGGGATCTTGTTGCTGGCCGCGGGCGGGTGTCCCGCAGGCGCGTTTGCGAACAGCCATACCGTTACCATTGCCGCGCATGCGCCCGGCCCCGGGGTGGGTTCGCCGGCGTTCGTGGTCAGTGGCAGGGTGACGACCGAAGCAGGGGAGGCCCTCCCCGGTGTCAATGTTGTGGAGAAAGGGACGACCAATGGAACGGTTACCAACAACAGCGGGGAATACACGCTGACGGTATCGGACGGAAACGCGACCCTTGTATTTTCGTTTATCGGATATGTCAATCAGGAGGTGCCCGTGAACGGTCGCGGTTCCATCGACATCAATCTCCTGGAAGACGTGCAGGCGCTGCAGGAAGTAGTGGTCGTAGGGTATGGCACCCAGAAAAAGAGCGACCTGACCGGGGCGATCACGTCGGTGAAGGCGGAAGACCTGGTGCTGATGCCGACACAGCGTGTAGACCAGGCGTTGCAAGGAAGGGCCGCCGGGGTGCTCGTGCTGAACACCGATGGCGCCCCCGGCGGGAACACGACCATCCGCATCCGCGGGATGAACTCCATTCTGGGCGGCAACAACGCCCTCATTGTGGTAGACGGACTGCAGGGAGTCAATTTGAATACCATCAATCCAAATGATATCGAATCGATCGAGATTCTCAAAGACGCCTCCGCCACGGCCATCTACGGGTCCCGCGGAGCCAACGGCGTCATCCTCGTTACAACCAAGCGGGGGCGGGCCGGCAAACCCAGCCTCACCTATTCTTTCACGGGCGGCTGGCAGAAGATCAGCCACAAGCTCGACCTGATGAACGCGGGCGACTATGCGCGGACGGCCAATGCCAGGAGGGCCACCGACAACCTCTTCGGAACACCCACGCCGGTTTTCACCGATGAACAGGTCGCTGCGTTCGACAAGACCGGAGGCACCGACTGGCAGGAGGAGATCTACCAGGTTGCACCGATTCAAAACCACAACCTTTCCCTGAGTGGCGGAACCACGTCACTCAAGTACTTTGTTTCCGGCGGCTACCTCAACCAGGACGGAATTCTGATCAACTCCGGTTACAAGCGCTACACGTTGCGGGCCAATATGGACGTAGAGGTCAACAAATGGCTGACATTCGGTCTGAATTGGTCGGGTGTTAAAGATGGCGGCGGCGCTCCTCCCTATGGCGGAGAATCGGGCAACGGCGCCTCTAATTTCGGCGGGGACATCACGCTTTCAGGGCCCACGCTGATCGCGCCGATGTGGCCCGCAACGGAACCGGTATACGATGCCGACGGCAACTACACGAGGCCGCCCGCCTCCTACAGCACGACCCGGTACAATCCCGTGGCCCTTGCCCGCGAGGTGGATGTCCTCAACAAGAAAACCCAAAATTATATCAACGCCAATCTCGGTTTCAAACTCGCCGAGGGCCTCACCCTGAATATTTCAGGCATGGCTTCGCTGTCAAATGGAAAAGTGGCCCGTTATTTCAATGCACGATCGTATGACGGAAGGCCTCAGGGAGGATTTGTCGGGGCCGGTGATCAGACCTACAATGAGTACGAGCGCTACCAGAATTCAAACATCCTCAGGTACGAAAAGAAAATGGGCAACCACCACTTCACGCTCATGGGCGTTGCCGAACAGCAGTACGAACATAATTACTCGGCCTCCAATGTCGCCTCCAAGTTTACAGTAGACGCGACCGGTCTCAATGACCTGGGCGGCGCCACGCAGGTGGTCATCTCCTCGTTCGCAAGCACCCGCACGCTGAACTCTTACCTGGGACGAGTAAACTATGTATATAATGAGAAGTACCTTCTCACTGCCAGCTACCGCGCAGATGGTTCGTCGGTGTTCGGAGCCAATAATAAATGGGGTACTTTCCCTTCGGTGTCGCTGGCGTGGAGGTTGTCGGAGGAGCCGTTTATCGAAAGTCTTGATATATTCTCAGACCTCAAGCTGCGCGGAAGCATAGGCTCGACCGGCAACCAGGGGATCAGCCCTTACCAGACCCAATCCAAGATCAGCTCGGGTTACAATTACCCGTGGCAGGGCGGCGACAAAACAGACCTTGGATTTTCCCTGGCCAGCCCCTCCAACCCGGATCTCAGATGGGAAGTCACCCGGCAGACAAACATCGGACTGGACTTCGGAATGTTTCAGGGGCGCCTGACCGCGACGGTTGATGTTTACAAGAAGCATACAAAGGACCTCCTGATGAACAAGGAGCTTCCGACGAGCAGCGGATTCTATTCAGTGATCAGCAACGTTGGATCGATCGAGAACAAGGGGCTCGAAGTGGTGTTGGGTGGCGATCCGCTTGTGGGGGACCTGAGATGGAATACGAGCTTCAATATTTCCTTTAACAGGAACACCGTGCTTGATATCGGCGACAATTTCAGGATCCCGTTCAGCGCAACCGATGGAGGGTACGGTATCAATGCCGGCGTCCTGTTCATGGTGAAAGGGGAACCGATCGGCCAGATGTACGGCTACGGATATGAAGGGACCTGGCACGAAAGTCAGCGTGCAGAAGCCGCCGCCTACGGCCAGCTGCCCGGAGACCCGCACTTTACCGATCACAACAACGACGGCGAGATCAACACCGACGATATTATGGTCATTGGCAATGCGGTCCCGGATTTCATTTACGGGTGGTCAAACCGGTTCACCTACAAGAATTTCGATTTCACCTTCCTCATCCAGGGAACGCATGGCAATGACATCTTCAACCAGGGGATGATCGGGCTTGACACCGATGCGCGATTGCTCGACAGGTGGACGCCTGAAAACCAGGATACCGGCATTCCGGCATTCATAGACGCAAAAACACGCGATGCGGCCAATCTGGAGAGCCACATCAACATGGGCTATGACAACCGAACCGGAAGGTATGTGGAGGACGGGAGTTACCTGCGCCTGAAGAACGTGATGATCGGATACAGCCTTCCTTCCCGGTTGCTGAGCGATATCGGCGTGGGCAGGATCCGCGCGTATGTGAGTGCCACGAACGCGTTTACAAAAACCAGGTATGCTGGTTATGACCCGGAAGTCAGTTCCTATAACAGTAACGATGGTCAGCTGGGAATGGACCTGGGAACGTATCCGACTTCCAAGGTGCTGACTTTCGGCGTTGACGTATCCTTCTAAACAGACAAAAAACAAAAAGCATGAATACGATCCGACACCTATTATTTTTCGCCGCGTTGTTAGCGCTTGGCGGATGTATGGATTTGACCGAAGCGCCGGAAAGCTCCCTGTCGCCGGAAACGTTTTACAAGACGCCGGCCCAGGTCGAGGCGGCATTTGCAGCTTCGATGGACCACCTGTGGAGCCAATGGGGGGACAACTACTCCTACGGATGGCATTATTTTCCCGACGACGATCAGATGATCGCATGGGGAGACCGCGGTTACCTCAACATCGAACCCGATCACGGGGCGGACCTGTGGAGGGCTCATTACCGGGCCCTGCTGGACGTGAATACAGCGCTCAAGGCGGTGCTCAACGGACAGGTTGAAGACGCCAGCGACGAGACGATCAACCAGCTCATCGGCGAAGCGAAGTTTTTGAGGGCCTGGAATTACTTTATGCTCGTCAGGCTGTGGGGCGGAGTTCCCTTGTATCTTGAAAACGACAACCCCATAAAACAACCGAAGGCGCGCGCGACCATCCAGGAAGTTTATGCGCAGATCATCAGTGACTTTACCGATGCCGCTGAAAAGCTTCCTGCGACCTGGCCGGAGGCAGCGGGTAAGCCCACGAACGGCGCCGCAAACGGTTTGCTGGCAAAGGCATACCTGACCATGGCCACGGCGCCCCTGAACGAAACGGCCAACTATCAAAAGGCCGCCGAAGCTGCCAGGAAAGTGATGGACGCGGGGATCTACTCGCTCGTGCCGGATATCCACGATGTTTTCAAAATCGAGAACAAATACGGACCGGAGATGATGTGGGGCTTTAACAGCACCATCGACGATGTGGCCACCGATGCTCCCATCTGGGGACCCGGCGCCGACCCCTACTGGGGATGGGGCGACTACCTGGTCGATAACCACTGGGACTCGCTTTATCCCCAACAGCCGCGCAAGGATGCCTACATCATCGATTCCCTGAACGGTCAGTATTATACGGACTTCGACTACAACAATAGCCCATCCGTTGGAAAATACATGCCGCCCTATATCACCGAGGAACAATACCAGAATTACACTTCTCCGAATAACCTTCCCATCATCCGGTATGCCGATGTGCTCCTGATGTTCGCGGAGGCCGACAACATGGCCAACGGAGGGCCTACTCAGGCAGCTGTCGATGCCGTGAACAAGGTCATCGACCGGGCGAACGGATACGTCGCAAACCCCAAGGACCCCCTGCTCTCCACTTCAATGACCAAGGAGGACTTTGACCGCGCCGTGATCAACGAGCGAAACTTCGAGCTGTGTTTTGAATACGATCGCTACTTTGACCTGCTCCGGAAGCGGCTCCTGCTGGAAGCGAATCCGTGGGGCGCCGAAAACTTCTCGGAGGACGACTACCTGTGGCCCATACCACAGGTCGATCTGAAACTGAATCCACTCTTGACCCAGAACCCGGGATATCCATTGCCACCGGGCAGTAACTAGACCGGTGATTCAGATCCCGGAGACACAATTGGTCCGGTTGATTTTCGCAGAGACGGAACATGTCCGTCTTTGCGAAATCAGCCGCATCCGTTCACTGACACGCACACAAAACCGCCTGCACCTTGATGTATCAATTTATCCGCCCCGTTTGTAAACAGCCATCCCTGTTGCTGCTGACCGTCCTTTTGTTTCAGGCATGTGCCCCGGAGAAGGGCGACTCCGGCACCCTGCGCCTTGCCGTGCTGAACAGCATGCAGCGCATCGGCCAGAACGAGGAGCTTTTCGGAGACGATCGCGCCGTCATCAAGGCCGCTCGCAATGAAACAGAATCATTCCAGGTGGTGGTTCACGCGTTGAAAAGGAACGCGGTCGTTGTGAATGCGGCGATGTCGGACCTCACCGGGAGCGCAGGGGTTATTAAAAAGGAAAACGCCGCCCTGTTCCGGGAGGAATACACCCGCGTCAGGCTTTCGACGCCGCGGGCCGGTCTCCCGCCCGGGCTATACGCAGATCCATTGGTTCCCTTCATCGACCCACAGACAGGTAAGCCGATTGAGCCGCGCAGCCAGTCGCGGCCATCACCGGGTAGCTCCGTCGTTACCAGGGGCTACGAGATGTATGCATGCCCATTTGAAGTGTGGAAGGGACAGAACCAGCCCATATGGATCGATGTATCGGTGCCGAAGGACGCGGCTCCGGGCGATTACAAGGGAACTTTCTCCATCGCAGTCTATGACGGCGCGCCGGGCGAGATCCCCAAAAATGACGGCGTCATGTTTCCAGGCGCGCCGTCCGGTCCTCAGGACAGGATGACAAGAAATTATACGATAGCGGTGACGCTGACGGTCTGGGATTTTGCCCTCCCTGACGGCCCGACTCACCGCAATAACTTCGGCGGTGTGAACAGGGCCGCCAACGCGTTCGGCGTCGATCCCGGCTCGCGCGAATTCCAGGAAATAGAATTGAACTATTGCAGAATGATGGCGGAGAACCGCATCAACCCTCCGATCCCCGACAGCCTTTGGCCACCCGTGAACAACGACGGCTCCCTCCAGGTCGTTCCCGGTCGAACGGAGGCCCTGAAGAAATTTATCGCGGACCTGCATGTCACCGATTTCCCCGTTCCCCCTGCGCCCTTTGAACAGATGCTCACCGTGAACCGGGAAAAAGCAGTCCGGTATTACCGGGAATTCTACCGGTATCTTCAGGACAACGGTTGGCATAAGCGCGCGTACCTCTATATGCTGGACGAGCCGAATACGAAGGAAAGCTACGACGAGGTGGTGGCCCTTGGCAAACTGGTGGAGGAGGGAGCGCCGGATCTGCAACGCCTCGTCGTGGAGCAACCCTATCCGCAGGACCCCTCGTGGGCGGACATCGATCCTGCCGTGGACATCTGGTGCCCGCTGTTTTCGTTCATCGACCCGGACAAAATAAACGAGAAGATCGCACGGGGCGATGAAGTATGGTCCTATACCGCGTTGGCGCAGCGGGCACCCTCGTATTCCCCAAAATACCAGGAAGTCAGCGGATACGACCCGCCGTATTGGGCAATCGATCAACCCCTGACCGCCTATCGGATGCCGGCGTGGATCGACAGGCAATACGACATCAATGGATATCTGTATTGGACCACAGACTACTCGGACAGGTCCGTTACCGGAGTGATGGACCCATGGTTTCTGCCCATCTATGCAGCGTCCGGAAAACACTTCAGCGGCGAAGGCTACCTGATGTACCCGGGCAAGCCCTGCGGCATTAACGGCCCGGTAGCCTCCCTGCGCCTCAAGAACGTGCGTGATGGCATGGAAGATTACGAGTACTTTGCCATCCTCGAACAATTATCCAGCCGTGAACAGGTGAAAAACCTGGTGTCTTCCATCGTGCCGAACTGGTGGGCAAAACCAGCGCCGAAAGATTTTTTGAACGTTCGTGAAAAAATTGCAGGTGAAATCGTGAAATTGAGAAACAATCCCGAAGCATTATCGAAACTTTCAATAAACAGACGATGAAAAATTTATTCTTTCTCTTGTCGTTTCTGCTGACCCCTTATTGTTATGCGCAAACGGACCGGTACACCGTTGATGCGCTTGTTACGCCGAAAGTGCCTGCCAGGATCATCACGGTCGGCAGCGCGCGGGCGGATATTCCCGGCTTTACGAACGAAGCCATTCAAAGGGCTGTCGATGCGCTGCCCCCGAATGGCGGCACTGTGAAAATGGATGCCGGCGAATACAAAATGAAGGCGCCCGTTCGCCTGCCCTCAAAC
>DASVOT010000795.1:0-11956 GCA_036383235.1 Chryseosolibacter sp. | reverse complement strand
TGTTCTCCAGCGTCTCGAAGCGTGCAGGGTTTTCATAGTTTTTCAGGACGACATAATGGTCAACTGCCGCATTGAAGTCCTGTTGTCTGAATTCGTCATCGGCTTGTTTTCTCAGGGCGGCTACCAGGCTGTCGCGGACGAATCCGAACCTGAAATCCAGCGGATCTTTTTCTTCCAGTACGTGAAGGGTGGCGAAAGCGTCGTGGAATTTCCCCGCGCCGAACAGGCCGTTCACCTGTTTCAACTGCTGGCTGTTGGCACGCCACTTTTCCATCTGTTGCTGGCGCACGTAATAGTGCGCTGTGTTGATCACGGCAAAGCAAAATCCGGCGATGAGAAGGAATACGAGGAAGGCCAGTCCCTGGATCTTGAAATAGTTCTTGTCGACGCGGTAGCGGTTATCGTGCGATTGTTTCCATTGCTGATATCTTTTGCGTTTGACCTCCTGCCAGTACGCGTCATTGAGCTGGTCGGTGATGATGTGAAAGCGGGCATCGTACCGGGACCGTTTGAGGGGATCGGTAAGGGTATGATAGGCTTCGTTCAGCAGTTTAAAGGTTTCCTCGGCATGCTTGTTTCCGGGGTTGTGATCCGGGTGATAGCGCATGGCCATCTTCTTGAATGCGGCTTTTATCTGCGCATTGGTCGCAGTTCTGCTAATCCCTAAAGCTTCGTAGAAATCCTGCATTTCGACCTCCCTGATACGTTTAATAACGAAAAAAAAGACGGAATCGGTTGTAAACGAACAAGTTCCCTAAATCTTTATGCCTGAAATGCGAAAAGGCCGCTTAAAAGCGGCCTTTTCAGTAAAAAAAAATTTTCCCGGGGGGAACCTAGAGTTTTGCCATTTCCTGGACCAGGTCTATCAGCTTGTTGGAGTATCCCCATTCGTTGTCATACCAGGCCACCACCTTGACGAAGCTGTCGTTCAGGGCGATTCCGGCTTTCGCGTCGAAGATGGAGGTCCTGGAGTCGCCAAGGAAGTCCTGGGATACCACATCTTCTTCCGTGTAACCGAGAATGCCTTTGAGCTCGCCTTCAGAGGCATCCTTCATGGCTTTCTTGATTTCTTCGTAACTGGCTTTCTTTTCCAGCTTCACGGTGAGGTCGACTACTGACACGTCGGCGACGGGAACGCGAAACGACATGCCCGTCAGTTTGCCCTTCAGCTCGGGGATGACGAGCGCCACGGCTTTAGCGGCGCCTGTGGAAGAGGGGATGATATTCTGAAACCCTCCGCGTCCGCCGCGCCAGTCTTTCACGGCGGGTCCGTCTACCGTCTTCTGGGTGGCAGTGACGGCGTGAACGGTGCTCATCAGACCTTCGGCGATGCCGAACTTATCGTTGAGCACTTTTGCAACGGGAGCGAGGCAGTTGGTGGTGCAGGAAGCGTTCGAAACAATGGTCTGGTCTTTCGTGAGCTTCTTGTGGTTGACGCCCATCACGAAAGTCGGCGTATCGTCTTTTGCGGGGGCGGACATAACCACTTTCTTCGCGCCGGCGGTGATATGTTTCTGCGCCTGTTCTTTGGTGAGGAACAAGCCGGTTGATTCGATAATGATTTCGGCGCCCACTTCATTCCATTTCAGGTTAGCGGGGTCTTTCTCAGCGGTTACGCGGATCTTTTTACCATTGACAACCAGGTGGCCGTCTTTGGCTTCTACCGTGCCTGCGAACTTGCCATGAGTGGAATCATATTTGAGCATGTAGGCCATATACTCGGCGTCTACGATGTCGTTGATACCTACCACCTCGATATCTTTTCGGTTAAGCGCTGCTCGGAAGGCAAGGCGGCCGATGCGACCAAATCCATTTATACCTACTTTCGTCATGATGATAATTTTTTTTAAGTCACTGATTATCTGCCGTCCGGCAGACGGTGGCAAAAATAAAAGACTGTGTGCCCAAAACCAATGAAATCGAAAATGCTTTTTGGAAAAAAGTAAAGCACCCGGTTGCAAATACCTTTCGGCGCTCTATATTTGCACCTCCTTTACAAAGACGGTCTGTTCGTCTAGGGGTTAGGACACCAGATTTTCATTCTGGTAACACGGGTTCGATTCCCGTACAGACTACGATAAATACAGACGTAAAGCGACAAGCCGGGTTAAGACTATTCTTATTTGAAGTGGTCTTGGCACGGCTTGTTGCTTAAGTGGCTTTATCGTCCTGAAGAGACCGGGGAATGCTTACCAGGCGTTACGAGCCTGGAATATGAGGAATCCAAACGCGAGTGAGTTCGATATTCGCCCCCTGCGGCTTGCATAGTCGCCCTGTTCGCTAACCGGAAAGGCCTTTTACTTTCGGGTTCCCATGGTCGACGGCCGTTGCAAGCGGATGTGGTCATTCTCTTCGGCGCTCAGCCAGCAATGAAAAAATGCAAGAACCCACCGACTTACTCTGGCGATGCCGAAACAGGCGCGACAGTTCCCGCTCAGTTCGATTGCCCCGACATAATGATCAGCACAGCCATGAAATTGATTCCAAGAGCTATCCCCCAGTTTTTCCAGACTTTGCCCTTCTTGATTTTTTTAGCCTGCATCTTGTAACCTTCGTAGTACTCCGGTCGCGATCTTAATTCCGGGGAAGGGAATGTGAGGTTCTGATCCTTTGGCGGAGTCGACGAGCAGGCTATTGCCGGAACAAGGCCAGCAAGTGGCGAGACCAGGGCTACCAGCAAGGTACCGGTGCCAGCCCCCGTGTAACCCTGATAGTGCACCATGGCATCGGCCTGGCCCTTCATGAAGAGATCGTTGCTGAACCGGGGCTGCTGCGGCCGATCGCCGAAAACATCCTGCGTTCCGTTTTCATAAACGATCGAGCGCACCTCCGACTTCGACATCGTAAAGACCGGACCGTCAGGATTATCGGATTTTTTGTATTCGATCTCATCCGTTCCGACTTTTAAGATTTTAGCCTGGATGTCTTCGCCGTTCGTGGTCGTGATGACATCCTGGCTGAAACAAACGCCAATACAGCAGAAGCATGTAACAAGGGTGATAGTGGTCTTTTTCATATGATTGTGGGTTGAAGGTTTTTTTTACCAGAATCAGGAGCTTCGGAAAAAAGATCCGGAACGCAACCTGTTGGACATGGGAATGCAAGGCGCATTTGAAGGGTCATTCTCAGTCTAAAATAAGTATTTTTTTTTACTTCTATTATCGGGATAGTCTGTTTCCAGACCCAGGTTACAGCCTCACCGGTTTTCCCGTCGCCGCCGACTTGTCTGCGGCGAAAACGATTTCATGAGTCTTCATCGCTTCTTTTAAACCCGTCAGCGGCATCTCCTCTCCCTTGTCGAGGGATTGAAAAAACGTTTCGAACTGGGTCAGGTAGGGATGATCCGCCACATCGCCGGAGTCGAGCATCTTCATGGCAAGGGTGCTCCAGGATGCTTTGTTCGTGGCCAGCTTCATCGAATGAAACTTGTTGTCGAGCAGGCTGCCTTCACTCCCGCATAAATGCGTGTGAAAATAATAAGGTTGAAGACAGTCGACCACCGCGGCGCATTTCCCCACCCGCCCGCTCCGGAATTTCAGAATGGTGACGCTGCTGGTGGTGTATTCGTACGGCTCGAAGACCTTGCTCCTGGATCTGGTATCATAGCTTGTCACCTCCTCCACGTCGGTGCCCATGCAGAGCAGCAAGGCGTCAAGAGCATGACAGCCCGCGGTGAGCAACGAACTTCCGCCCGCATCTTTCCGGATATTCCAGTGAAACTGCCCGTACCACGGGCCGATTCCATGATAGTAATCGATCTCACCATAGTGGATGTCTCCTAGCAGTCCTTCGTCAATCACCGCTTTTGTTGCGATGAACTGGTTCGAGTACCGGCATTCGAAACAGAAACAAGTTTTTACGCCCGCACTTTTCACGGCGGCATCGACCGCCTGGCAATCTTCCCAGGAGAGCGCAAGGGGTTTTTCGATGATGAGGTGCTTTCCCGCCCTGGCTGCGGCGATCGCCTGATCCTTGTGCTGGTACGGATAGCTGCAGATCGACACCGCATGTATGCTCTTTTCCTTCAGCATGGCATCCAGGTTTGTGTACGTTTTGATGGGAGAGCCATACGTCTTGCTGAGCGCCGCCTCGTCCAGGGTTCGCGACGAATAAATGGCGGTGACCTGCGCATAGCCAGTGGCGTTGATGGCGGCGATGTGGGCCGTGGCCACCCAGCCATAGCCGACAATGCCAACATTGAATTTTTTCATAGGTCAGGTTTTGGTGTCCGACAATCGGTTTTATATCGCTGAGGAAACTACAAATTATTTTCGTCAGCGGCCCGAAGGCATCACCGTAAATTTTGAAAATGGCTGATCCAGGGCGTGCGTGGTCTTTCGGCACCATTCGGCTGGCAGAGAGAAGGAACCCTGCTTCCCATTTTCCATTGCGCCCGCCCCTTAGGCGCCCCTTCAGCGGCGGGTTGAGGAGGGTACTCGTTGTACGAAATATATTACGAAAATTGTATTATTTTATAAAAAACGTATATTTACCACTGTTTAGTAACAAATGACAAGCCCTTCAAAAAACAGGAAACGCCTTCAGATTCTGGCTTCTGCGCGCGATTTGTTCTGGAAATACGGTTTCAGGCGAGTCCCGATCGAAGAGATATGCCGCCATGCCGGCGCCAGCAAGATGACGTTCTACCGCTTTTTTCCCAACAAGATTGAACTGGCCAAGGCGGTGTTCGACGAGGAAACCGGACGGGGGCTGGAGCGATTCAGGACGATCCTCCGGGAGGAATCGTCCTCCGCGGAGAAGATCCGGAAGATATTCCTGCTGAAGATGGAAGGCACCCACAACATCAGCAAGGAATTCCTCCAGGATTTTTATGGCAATTCGGAGGTGGGCTTGAAACAGTACATCGATCAGAAGACGAAAGAGTCCTGGAACGAAGTATTAAGTGATTTCCGCTACGCCCAGGATCGAGGTTGGTTCCGGCGTGATTTGAAACCTGAGTTCCTTTATTATTTTTCCCAAAAAGTGGGAGACATGCTTACGGACGAAAAATTATTGAGCCTGTATCCAACGGCCCAGGATCTCATCAAGGAAGTGACTAACTTTTTCGCGTACGGAATTTCGCCGGCTGATCAGTCGCGCACCAGCCGCGATGGAGAGCATGAACGAACACAAGAACCTGAAAGACCATGAGAGTAATCTGGAGTATCGTCTTTACGTGGCTGGCCGGCGCGGCGTGCGCCCAGACCCTGGACGCGAAGGAGATCATTAAAAAAGCGGACGAGCGCATGCGTGGCACTTCGAGCTACACGCAACTCACCATGGAGATCGTTCGTCCGGAATGGAAACGGACCATGAGCCTGAAGAGCTGGTCGAAGGGCTCGGAATACGCCCTCGTTTATGTCGTGTCTCCCGTCAAGGATAAAGGCACCGTGTCGCTGAAGATCGGTAACGAAATGTGGAACTGGCTTCCCTCCATCGAGAGAAGCATTAAGGTCTCTCCCTCGATGATGATGCAATCGTGGATGGGATCGGATTTCACGAACGATGACCTCATCCGGCAGTCGTCCATCGTGAATGACTACACGCACAGGATCGTGGCGGAAGAAAAATTCCAGAATATTGACTGCTATAAGATCGAATTGATACCGCATCCGGACGCGCCCGTCGTCTGGGGAAAAATCATCACGTGGATATCAAAGGACCAGGTCAATCAGTTGAAGGCGGAATACTACGATGAAGACGGCGCCCTCATCAACGTCATGACCGGTTACGATCTCAAAAACCTTGACGGCCGCTTGCTGCCCACGCGGTGGGAGATGGTGCCGGCGGATGAGCCCGGCAAGAAAACGGTTATGATCTACAACAGCATCGATTTTGACGTGTCGCTGGACAAGGACTTTTTTTCAAAACAGAATATGAGGAGGGTGAGGTGAGGGGGTACGATTCAAAATTCAGCCTCGGTGGCTGAGCCTGTCGAAGCCCAAAATTCAAAATTCGGCTTCGGTGGTTGAGCCTGTCGAAGCCCAAAATTCAAAATTCGGCTTCGGTGGCTGAGCCTGTCGAAGCCCAAGATTCAAGATTTAAAAACAAAGAGTGATGTTGTTAGCGATTGCGTGGCGGAATGTGTGGCGGAACAAGCGGCGGACGATCATTACGGTATCGTCGATTTTTTTTGCTGTGCTCCTGGCCCTGTTCATGCGGTCGCTGCAGACGGGGTCGTATGAGAACATGATCCGGAACAGCGTCGAGTTGTATTCCGGGTATATCCAGGTGCATCGCAAGGGCTACTGGGAGGATAAGTCCATTAACAGGATGCTTCGGGTGACCGACACGCTCGATACGCGGCTTGCGTCTACGCCGGGTGTCACGTTTTACATTCCCAGGCTGGAGACGTTTGTGCTGGCGGCGTCCAACGAAATTTCCAAAGGCGTGATGGTGATCGGCACCTCTCCGCAGGAGGAAGACCGGATGACGCACCTTTCCGGGAAGGTCGTGAACGGTGCCTATTTCAGTGACAGCACGCATGGCGTCCTTGTATCGGAAGGGCTGGCCGGCTATCTCGGGCTGGGGGTGAACGACACGATTGTCATGATCGGCCAGGGCTATCATGGGGCGAACGCCGTGGACAAGTACCCCATTCAAGGCATCCTGCATTTCAGCAACCCGCAGGCGAACGATAACACCATCTATGCTCCGCTTAAGCTCTTGCAGCAATTTACGGGCGCACCCGATCTCTGCACGGCACTCGCCGTGTCGATCGACGATCTCAAGCATCTCGACCGGGTGAAACGCCACCTGACTTCGGTACTTGGCGAACGCTACGAGGTGATGGACTGGAAGGAAATGCAGCCGGAGCTTGTCCAGGCGATCCAGTCTGACAACGCCGGAGGGATTATCCTCCTCGGCATCCTCTACCTGGTCATCGCGTTCGGCATCTTCGGAACGGTGATGATGATGAGCATGGAGCGCCGGAGGGAATTCGGTGTGATGGTAGCGGTAGGAATGCAAAAGCGCGCGTTGTCCCTCATGGTGGTGATGGAGACCTGCATCATCGGGCTGCTGGGGCTGATGGCCTCCCTGGTCATGGGGATATTCCTGTTGCTCTACATGTATCACCACCCGATCCCGCTCACAGGCAATGCCGCGCTTGCCATGAGGGATATGGGGATCGAGCCGCTGATCCGGTTTTCGCTTGACCCCGTGATCTTTACCAGCCAGATGCTGGCCATCACGGTGATCATGTTTGTATGCCTGTTGTATCCGCTGTGGAATATTTCGAGACTGAATGCCATTACGGCGCTAAGACATTGACTTTGACGACCCTAAAACAGAGATTGAAATGATTGCAGCCATTTCGTGGAGAAACATCTGGAGAAACAAGTGGCGGAGTATCGTCATTATCATGGCTATCACGGCGGGGCTTACGGGAGGAATTTTCACCGTCGCGATCTACAACGGGCTCGCTGAACAAAAGCTGCGCACGGCCATCGATACCCAGACGGCGCACCTGCAGATGCACGCGTCCGGGTTCCAGGAGAATATGGACATCCGGCTGTACCTCCACGATGCCGACCGGATGCTGGCGGTTGCGGGGGCGCAGCCAGGCGTTCAGGCTGTAGCCGGACGGTTGATCGCGACGGGGATGGCGGCCTCGGCCAATTCAAACATCGGGATCAGGCTAAACGGGATTGTTCCGGAAAAAGAAAAAGCCATCAGCACGATTTACCAGTCACTCGTGGAGGGCGACTATTTTCAGAACGAGAAACGGAACCAGGTATTGATCAGCAGCCGGACTGCTAAAAAACTCAAAGTTGGTCTGAACGGAAAGGTGGTGGTTACCCTGCAGGATCTGAACGGCGACATTGTAGGGGCGGCTTTCCGTGTGGGCGGCATCTTCAAGACCACGCACACCGGTTTTGATGAAACGAATGTATTTGTGCTGAAGCGGGACCTGGAAAGGATCCTGTCGATGGACGGGATCGTCAATGAGATCGCCATCCGGGCTTCTGACATTGAAGCAGTTCCCGGTGTCCAGCGGCGATTGCAGGAAACCTTTCCCCCGAAGGAGACGCAGGTAGAAAGCTGGCGCGAGCTCCAGCCCGAGCTTGCGTATATCAATGACGTTACCTGGCAGGTGAATTACCTGATCCTGGTGATCATCCTGCTTGCGCTCGCCTTCGGTATCCTGAACACCATGCTGATGGCGATCTTTGAGAGGGTGAGGGAGATTGGCGTGCTCATGGCTGTTGGGATGAGCAAGGCCCGCATCTTTTCCATGATCATCCTCGAAACGGTGTTCCTCTCATTAACGGGCGCGGCGCTCGGGATGGTGATCAGCGCCTGGCTGGTATCGACCCTTGGCACCTCGGGCATCGACTTGTCTGCATTTGCGCAGGGGCTCGAGGCGTTTGGCTACAGCAGTATGATTTATCCGCAGCTGGAGCCGTTGTTTTATCTGACCCTGGCGTGCATGGTTGTCATTGCCGCATTGCTCTCTTCTCTTTACCCCGCATATAAGGCGCTGGAGTTGAATCCCGTTGAGGCGATACATGGTTAACGAGGGCGCGATATGGCAAATGGTTTAAAAAAAAGGTGTGATTGAAAATAAAGTAAATTGAAACATGAGCATCATCAACGTCATCGGGGTCGGCAAAGTTTACAATCCGGAAACCATACCTGTCCATGCCCTGACAGCGGTGAACCTGGAGTTTCGCAAAGGGGAGTTTACGGCGATCGTGGGTCCTTCCGGGTGCGGGAAGACGACGCTGCTGAATATGATCGGCGGGCTTGATTATCCAACCAGCGGTAACGTGATCATCAACGACACCGATCTCTCCACGCTGACTTCGAAACAGCTGATCAGGTTCAGGCTTCACAATATCGGGTTTGTCTTTCAGGATTACAGCCTGCTGCCTGTGCTTACCGCACGGGAGAACACGGAATTTATCATGCAGTTGCAGAAGCGCTCAAAAAAGGAATACCGCGAACGGTCTACCGCGCTGCTCACGGAAGTGGGACTCGCCGACCGGCTCGACACGTTTCCCCGAAAGCTTTCCGGGGGCCAGCAGCAGCGTGTAGCAGTAGCGAGAGCGTTGGCCGCGAAACCGCAATTCGTGCTGGCGGATGAACCGACGGCCAACCTCGATTCGCGGTCGACGACGGAATTGCTTGACATCATGTTGCGTTTAAACCGGGAAGAGCACATTACCTTCATCTTTTCCACCCATGATCAGCGCGTCATCGAAAAGGCGAGGAGGGTCATCCGGCTCGAGGATGGCAAAGTGATTCAATCCGGCGAAATGAAGGAGGGCCAGTGATCCCGAAATTATGAAAAAGCTTTGCGTTCTTTTTTTTGGTCTCTTGTTCTTCTATCCGCTCTTCTACGCCCGGGCGCAGGAAAGCGAAGAACAAAAACAGGAAGAGGAAGAACCCAAAAAGGCTTCACTGAATGGCTATTTGAAATTCCTTCAGACCGTTCAGTTTGAAAAGGTGGATGACAACTGGACGACGGACAATGTCTTTCACAACCGCCTTAACTTCAAATGGTACCCCGCTTCGTCCATTACTTTTACCGCAGAGTTGCGAACGCGTCTTTTTTACGGGGAAACTGTCAGAACATTTCCGCAGTACCAGGAGCTGGTTGACAACGACAGCGGATACCTGGTGGATCTTTCACGGATCATTTCAGAAGGCAGCTCCTACTTCATTCATTCCGGGCTCGACCGGCTGAACCTCGACTGGTCGGCGGATAAGTGGCAGGTGCGGCTGGGTCGCCAGCGGATCAACTGGGGACAGAATTTTGTCTGGAACCCCAATGACCTCTTCAACGCCTATTCGTTCTTCGACTTCGACTACGAAGAGCGTCCGGGGTCCGATGCCGCCCTTGTCCGGTATTATACAGGTGCCACGTCGTCGATTGAATTTGCCACCGCCTTCGCCAGGAATTGGGAGGATTACAAGATCGCGGCGATGTATCGATGGAACAAAGCGAAATACGACTACCAGGTGCTGACCGGAAAGGTGGGGACCGATTACGCGGTGGGCGCCGGCTGGTCGGGACAAATCAGGACGGCTGGGTTCAAAGGCGAATTTACGTGGCTCGAGCCATTGAACGATTTCTTCTCCGGCAACGGAGGCGTCGTGGGGTCGCTGTCCGGCGACTACACCTTTGAGAGCTCCCTCTTCCTCCACAGCGAAATCATTTACAACAGTTTTGCAGCGGACATCAACCTGGGCAACCTCGGTCTGAATTTCCTGACCGAGTCGCGGTCGCCGAAAACGCTTACCTTCACCAAGTGGTCGTGGTTCAACGAAGGCGCTTACCAGGTGACGCCGTTGCTGAAGGCCGGCCTGTACAGTATTTATAATCCCGTCGACCGGTCGGTCTTTCTCGGACCCAATGCCGAGCTATCCATTTCCGACAATGTGTATCTTCTTTTTCTCGGCCAGTTTTTTCTCGGCCCGCGTGATTCGATCTATGGAGGGTTGGGATATTTCAATTACCTGCGATTGAAGTGGAGTTTTTGAAATGCTGCGGCCGCGCGTGAAAGATCGCTTGCATGTTTTTCGAAAAGAATTCGCAACTTAATGCAAACATCTGCCGATGCGACGAAGAAAAGCGGTCAAAGCCATTGCCCTGGGCGCTGTGACGCCCGGGTTATTTTTTCCCGATACGAAAGAAAATAAAAGAGACGCTGTCGCAGGCCGGCAGTATACGACTTTTGAAAGCCCATGGAGCCAGTGGCCGGATATGCCCTGGGTTGGTCCGGAGTTCTGGGGCAACAGGCTGCAGGACTGGCGGATCGAAGCGGGCCGGGCGGTGTGCGTGGTGACGGACCGGAACCGAACCCTGCATTGGCTGACCTGTCAGCTTTCCAAAGAGGCGGTTGCATTTGAGACAAGTGTCGTGCTGGAATGGCTGAACACGGATGACAGGTCCGCAGGGAACAGGGCAGGGTTTCTGTTGGGAGCGAAGGGAAAATTCGACGATTACCGGTCGGCCGCGGTATTCGGAGAAGGGTTTCACGCGGGCGCTGACGGCGCGGGAAGACTCTACCTCGGCGACGCTTACGGCGAAAGGATTCTGGGTCCCGGAGGGAAGATCAGGCTTGTGCTGCGCGCGGTGATCGAGGGCGGCGCCTATACCCTTCGCCTGACCGGCGAGAGCGCAGACAGCGGGAAGACGCTCGGCGAACTGGTTGCACCAGGCATACCGTTGGACGCACTTCAGGGCACTATCGCTTTGCGCTCGGATTTTCAGCCGTCGGAAAATTCTCGGCCAACACCTTCAGTAGCTTTTGAGCGGTGGACCCTTTCCGGGGCAAAGGTCATTCATGATACCGCACACAGTTTCGGTCCGGTTTGTTTTGCTCACTATACGCTGAACCGCAAGGTGCTCAAATTGACCGCCCAGCTGGCCCCGGTGGAAAGCATCGGCGGATACAAGGTGGCGCTTCAACTACGAGAGGGGAATGGGTGGAGAACGTTGAAAGAAAGTTCCATCGATCCGCTGGGGCGGACCGCACATTTTCGCGTGGATGGCTGGCTGTATCAGAGGACGGTTTCTTACAGGATCCGGGTTGAGCTGCCGTTGAAAGGCGCTGTCGCCGAATATTTTTACGAGGGGGAGATCGCGCGTGAGCCCCTGGAAAACAGGCGGGTGAAGATGGCGGTTTTCAGCTGCAACTGCGATTACGGTTTCCCGGACAGCGACGTTCCGCGTCACGTCGGCAAGCACAAGCCGAACCTGGCGGTTTTCCTCGGCGATCAGTTTTACGAGAGCACCGGGGGTTTTCGGATTGAGACGTCGCCGCCGGACAGAGCCTGCCTGGATTATTTGAGGAAGTGGTACATGTTCGGATGGTCGTATCGCGATATATTCCGCAACATCCCTTCGGTATGCATTCCGGATGACCATGACGTTTACCATGGCAACGTGTGGGGTGAGGGCGGAAAGAAGGCGCCCACCGACGGAGGATGGGGTTATGAAGCGCAG
>DASVOT010000794.1:0-3547 GCA_036383235.1 Chryseosolibacter sp. | reverse complement strand
ACCGCAATCTCTTTCGCGCGCGTCGAGGATTGCGCCGTGCTGAGGTTCATGAAATTGATGCAGGCCAGCAGCGTAATGAACAATGCGATCATGCCCAGCAGGAAAATCCTGGCGGTGCTGCCATTGGTTTCAATCTCGTCGGGAAGATTCGATTTCAAATGGATGTCCTGCAGGGGCTGAATGAAATACCGGAGGCGGTCAGCCTCGCTCGTCAAGGCAGCCTGGCCCGGGTCGCGGACGTTTCGGAGATAGAGGTCTGAATATTTTTCCAGCTCTTTTTCGACCTGCGCTCCTTTCAGTGAGGCGTCCACCCCTGGCCGGAGTTTATAATAGGTGATCACGAGCCCGGAGAGCCAATCTTCCTTTTGCTCGGGATCCGGCTCCCCGGGGGAGAGCGAGAGCAGGAGTGTAAAATGAAAGTGCGAATTGACCGGCGGATCTTCAGCAACACCGGATATAGTGACCTTCGACCCCTGTGCAAAAAGGAGGGTCTTGCCTACAGGGCTTGTGTCACCCTTTCCCCTGTAATTGAAATATCGCTGCGCCGCCGACTCTGTGATCACTACCTTGCCTTTGCCGAGCAGCACACTATCCGGATCTCCTTCAATAAGGTTGAAGGAGAAGAACGTGAAAAAATTCGGATCGGTAAGGATGAGATATTGCTCCGTAAAAGCCTTGTCCTCATACGTTACGGGGAAAGTCTTCCAGGCGGCGATGCGCAGGGAGGATTCAACGCCGTCAATGGTTCGAATGGCTTCCGCCAACGGAAGACCTGTCTGCGCGGTCCTGGTCTGTGATCCCTGCGTCACGCGCGTGGCGCCCACGCGGAAAATCCGGGGCGCATCCTGGTGGAAGCGGTCGTAGCGCAACTCGTCGAGCACATAAAGCATGATGAGCACGCTGCAGGCAATTCCGACGGTAAGGCCTGTTATGTTGATCAGAGAAAAACCCTTTTGTTTCAGCATCAGCCGCAAAAGGAGTTTCAAGTAATTCCTGAACATGGGGATTTATCACTATAAAGGTACTGAAAAACAGGTAACGGTACCCGCAAAGAGAGGAAGGTTACTTCTGGATTTTCCGGCGCAGCGGCTGTAGCAGATACTCCAGTCCGTTGAGTTTTATCTCATAGACCGTCGACAGCAGCATTCCCATTTTTCCGGCCGGAAAGCCTTTCCGGGCGAACCATTCGAGGTACCCGACCGGCAGGTCGCAAAGGATGGTTCCCTTGTATTTGCCAAACGGCATCTTCATGCTGGTGATGCCGGTCAGGATCGCGGGGTCGGAGAACGGAAGATCGGGAGTATCCATCCCGCGAAATATACGGAACGCGCGAATAGTATTTCCGGAAACTTATTCCACGCGAAGGGAATCCACCGGGTTGCTGAATACGGCCTTCAATGCCTGAAAGCTGATCGTCAACACCGCGATGAGAACAGACAGCAGACCGGCGGCCAGGAAAATGCCCAGGCCGATCTGAATGTGGTATTGAAAATCCGCCAGCCATTTGTCCATCGCGTAATACCCGATGATGCTCGCGAACACGAACGCTACCAGGACAAGCTGGACGAACTCGCCGGTCAGCTTGTAAAGGATATTCCCGTTGCCCGCGCCGAGAACTTTGCGGATGCCGATCTCCTTTTTGCGCTGTTCGGCCGTAAAGGCGGAGAGCGCAAACAGGCCCAGGCCGGCGATGACGAGAGCGAGGATTGTAAAGTGTGTGAACATGCTGGCGAACGCCTGCTCGTTCCGGTAGAGGCTGGCGAACTGTTCGTCAAGGAAATTGTATTCGAACGTGCTTCCCGCGTTCACTTTTTTCCAGGTCGCTTCTATTTGCGAAATCGTCTCCGGGACATTCTCCGCCTTGATCCGGATCGCCAGGGCGCCGTTATTCGCATTGTACAACATGAACATCGGCTCAAGCTTGTGGCGGATGGTAGCGAAATGAAAATCCTTCACGACACCAACAACGGTATAAGCCGTGAGGTCGGTGGGGGTCGGTCCTGTCTGGATGCTGATCTTTTTGCCAATCGGATTCTCCCACTTCAGCAGTCGTGTCATTTCCTGGTTGACGATCATGGAGAGCGAATCATCGTAATCCAGGGAGAAATTCCTTCCTTCCGTGATGGTCATACCCATGGTGGGGATAAACGACTCATCTGCGGCCATCACGCTGGTGATGATATTGGTTTCACTCGTCGCCCCTTCCGGAAATATGTTTGTCCTGCCCAGTTGCTGGCCCATGCGTGTGGAAGAGGTTCCGGCGGAAACGATGTTTTTGTTTCGCAGCAGTTCGGTCTTTAGCGTCGTCGCCCTGCCGGCTGCCGCACCGCTCTGTTGGATGGTGATGACCTGGTCGCGATTATAGCCGAGGTCGGTGGTGTAGATGAACTTCATCTGCTGATAAACGATGCCGGTTCCCACCATCAGGGCGATGGAGATGGTGAATTGCAATACGACCAGCGCTTTCCGCAGCCGGATGCCGGCCGTTGAGTTTTTAAAAGCGCCCTTTAAAACCATTACCGGTTTGAAAGAGGAAAGAACAAACGCGGGGTAGATGCCTGCCAGTATTCCCACCGTTAAAACCAGTCCGCCAAGAATAGCAATGCTCGAGGGCTGTGCAAGCACCTGCAGGTCTGCGTAGCGCTGGTAGATCGTATTCAGCAACGGAACGAGGAGCGCCACCAGCACGAGGGCAATGAAGGCCGAAAAAATCGTCACGAGAGTGGATTCGGTTAGGTGTTGGGCGATCAGCTGGCGGCGCACTGCGCCGATCACCTTCCGCATGCCTACCTCCTTCGCGCGGCCCGTCGATTTTGCCGTGACCAGGTTCATGAAATTTACGGCCGCGAGCAGAAGGA
The DNA here is from genome assembly GCA_036383235.1 of Chryseosolibacter sp. Lineage (GTDB taxonomy): Bacteria > Bacteroidota > Bacteroidia > Cytophagales > Cyclobacteriaceae > Chryseosolibacter. The sequence continues at coordinate 689 of DASVOT010000794.1, read as the reverse complement.
TGAGGATGGCGATCGTGGAAAGAACGTAGACGTTCTGAATGTCCGTCTTGTTCGCGTTGGTTTCGAACAGGGTGTCCTTGGATTTCAGGTGAATATCCGCGAGCGGCTGAACCACCGGGGTGAAGAACTGGAATGCGTTGTTCTTCTTCGCGATTGCCTGAAGCTTGGTGTTGAGGTCGTGCTCATCGGCGGGCTTGTCCAGAAGCAGGTAGGTAAAACAGAAGATGCTTTGCCACCCTTCGAGCGCATTCTTTAAACCGTCTTCGCCCTGACCGGGAACGAGCGTGTGCAACAGGTCGAACTGAAGGTGTGAGTTTTTCGGGGGATCGGCCAGCACGGCCGTGACATTCAGGTCCGTGGTCTGGTTCAGCTTGACGGTTTTGCCAATAGGGTTTTCGTTACCAAAGATCTTTTTCGCAAGCGTAGTGGTGATGGCGATGGAGCCCGGTTGATCCAGGATGCCGGTTTTCGGACCGAGCACGACGGGAAAATCGAACACTTCGAAGAACGATGGATCCACCCGGAAGGCGGCCTCGCACTTCAGAGCATTGTCCTGATAACTCAGGTCGTATCGTCCGCCGCCGACAATGCGCACGCTCTTCAGTACTTCCGGTAACCCGGCTTCCGCCACGGGTCCCAGCTGGGGCTGGGTGACGCCGACGAGCTTGCTGCTGACACCCTCCGCGCTG
>DASVOT010000793.1:0-4168 GCA_036383235.1 Chryseosolibacter sp. | reverse complement strand
GTCTTGCACGAGGAGGAACGAGGTCGTGTCCATCCCCGGAATGAACGACACGTTTACCGGCCGGGTAAACATCCTGACCCGGTTACCGGTAAAGTGAACGTACACTGTGTCCGTACGTTGCCCGATCACGAACGGACCTTCGATGCGCATGGTATCGTACGGCTTGCTCTCGATCTGCTGAAAGCGGGGATCGAACAGCAACCACGCATCGCGCTTCCTCACGGCGACCCACTGCCCGGAAATGTTTACGCCGCTGAAGCCGGAAGCTTTCTGACCGACCCAGTTATAGAGGGCAAATCCGCCGGGTTCCTCTGCGGAGATTCCGAAAAATGCCGGCGCCAGGGTCTGTTGGTCAAGCCTCACAACCGGCTGAAGCCCCTGGTCGACGACGCCTTGCAGTTGACCCTCCTTCACCCAGATCAGATCGTGCGGCCATAATTTCGCCTCATCGAATGCCGCCGACAGTTCAAGCGTGTTTCCGTCTGCCATCGTTCCCAGTTGTTCTTTTCGTGCAAGGAAAACTTTTTTGCCTGTCTTGAAGACAACGACATCTTTAAACGAAAGGATATCATCCCAGGGATTTGCGTCCAATAGCTTCCCCGTGAGCGTATACAGGAACCACGAATCGAATTTCTTAAGGGCAAGGAAGCGCTTGCTGAGGACGCGCGCATCCTGGAGGCTATCCGCCACCACAAAGCCGGCTTTGTGAACGACGCTTACACGCCCGTGGGCCGTGAGCTTGAGAAAGCCGATACCCATCGGATCCACCGCGTCCGCGCTGCCGTTGTGGATAACGCTACCGTTGCGCGCGATGAGCTTGTTGTCCGCCATCAGCACGTCGTCGGTAACAGGGCCGCACAGATAACCGGCCGGTATTGAATCGAATTGAGGAGCGAGCACCTCGCGGCCGTTCTCATCGATAAATCCATATCGGTTGTGTCTCAGTACCGGGATCAGGTAAAGTTTTTCGAGGGCCCGGAGGTCCTGCAGCGAATCGCTGAGAAAACCTTCCGGCCATGCCGCCTCGCCGTCTTCCGCCAGAATGTGAAAGGCCATCTGCCCCGCTCGCTCCGCCAGTCCACTGCGGGGGTACTGGTCCATGAAGGTGAAGAAGCTTTCGGCCTTACCATCTGCGGTCGAGATCTCAAAAATATGCTGATAGATCTCACCGACATACGGGGTCTCGGGATGCGCGGCGAGGAAACTGACATAACTGTTCAGCCGCTTGTCTTTGGTATGGTCAACGTATAGAAGCCGGTCGTAACGGCTGCGGGCATCTGGCGCGCGGCTGGCCTTGGGATACCGCTCCAGGAACGAATAAAACGCCTGGTAAGTGTTTTGCTTCAGAGCATCGACGTAGGCCACCTCATCCCTCAGTTCCTCGGCCAGGTCGCGCTGGGCGGAGTGGGGAAAATGATTCAAAAAACGGATGTATGCCTCCTCAGTGTTGGCATTGCGGGCAACCTCAAATGCGGCGCTGTCTATCCTCTGAAGCAAGGCGACCAAACCCGTGCTGTCAAGGGGAATCCGCCGCAGCCGATCGCGCTCCCGCTCGGGTGTCAGCGTGTAGTCATCAAGTGCGCTGACGGCATAATGATAGGCGGAATCCAGGTCATAGGCCGGATTATCAGGACGGAAATAGAAAACGGACAGCACATACCGGATGGACGGATTCACCGCATCCTTGCTCAGCGCCTTGCGCAGCTTTGCCTCCGCTTTCTGCCACCGGTGCTTTTCAATATTCCGCAAAGCGGTCTTTTCCGCCGGCTGGGCAAAAGTCACCCCACTGTGCAAAACCAACAGGATTCCTAATGTAAGTCTAAAGGTCACTGTTCTCCGTTTACCAACCACAAAACTACAAACTTAATTGAGCCCTCCTTTACTTGTTTTAGCGCCAGGCAAGTTGCAATTTTACCGCCAATGTTACGCCTGTACGCTATTGCGCACAAGAATAAATTTTGTAAATTTTCCGTCGTAAAAACCGTTTCATGGCCAAGTTAAAGAACATCATTAAACAGCTCTCTGAAAAAGATTTCATCGCCATCTACAACTCCCTTATCGAAAGCAACGCAGAAAAATCCGCTTACCTGCTCAAGGCCCTGCGCGAGCGATCACTGTCCGATAACAAGATCATGACGGAACTTGACGTTAACGCCAACGCTTACTATACCTTGCGCTCGCGGCTCAACCTCAAGATCGAAGAATATCTGATGGAGCAACTGGAGAGCCCCCGCACCGACGTCCTCCGGAAGGTAGCCAACATCAACGAAGTGCTCTTTACGAAGAAAAAGGCCATTTCCGTTGCCACCCTCAAAAAACTCGAGAAAGAGCTGCTTGATTATGACCTCGCAAACGAGCTGACAATTATATACAAATCGCTGAAAAGACTAAATATCAATTCGCCCGATTACTTTCAGTACTCTCAGCTGTACAACCGGCACGTCGCCTACATGCTCGCGGTGGACAAAGCCGAAGATCTGCTCGCCGACTATTTTAAGAAATTCGGCGACTACCTCCTCAACGGCGCCGAGATCGAAAAACTCGGCCTGACCCTGGTGATGAAGGAAATGCAGAATGTGGCAAAACTATACGAGTCACACCGGCTGTATGTTTATCAGAGCTGCATGTACGTTTTTCACCGTTTGTTTGTAGAGGTAGACGATAACATGCAGCAAGAAGGCGAATCCATCGAGGATATCTTCGTGAAGGTTCAGAAGATCTTCGAAAGCTATCACCTTGACTCCATCTACTACCATCTCAACCTGGTCTTCGAGTTTCTGAAACTCGAATACTATAATCACTACAAAGTGTACAGGCAGGCGGAGAAATATTACGAGGAAGTCAACGATGCCTGCGCGAACCTGCTTGTGAACTATTCAACTTACACGTTCCCTGCGCAGTTCCTCATATCCAAGATCGAACGCCACCTGAGAAATGGCACCGAGCCGGAGTTGTACGCGGAAAACGGAACGGTCTTCGAGGATTTCGAGGTGGATGCCCAGGACGTCCCCAAGCACATCATCTACGTGCTCTACCGCGCCCTCAGCTGCTACTACGTGGATAAGTTCGACGAAGCGGCAAAGCTCATAAACAACCTGCTAAACGAAGTCAGCCTGAAGAAATATCCCTTCGCACAGCTGGAGATCAAGTCGCTGCTCGCGCTTCAATATGTTCTGCTGAAAGATTACGAGCTCTTCAACCAGCTTTCGAACAGCATCCAGAGGCAAATACGCCTCTTCGGCAAAGACACCTGCGAGAACATCATGCTGTTTTTGAAGATCCTCAAGATCGCTACCAGCGAAGCGAAAAAAGAAAAGGCCAAGAAGATCACCAGCCTGATCCCGAGATTGAACGCGACACACGTGGGATATTTCGCTCCCACCAAACTCATCAAGCTGGATGACAAGTTTGTGAAACTGCTCACCGAAATCTAGACTTCGGAAAATCAGCGGGTTTCCCTCAGACCTCGAGCTTCGCGATGCTGTCGTGCGAGAGCGGCTTGTTCAGGTACAACTTCACGTTGTCGTATTTCTTTGAACGGTTGAAGTCCTGCGGATTGATCGAGGAGGTGAGCATCACGATCTTGCATTTCTTCTTCGCGACGTTTGAAAGCTTTTCAAATTCATCCAGGAACTGGAAGCCGTCCATCAGGGGCATGTCAATGTCAAGAAAAATTACATCAGGGAGCACTTCAGCCGCCACGTCGAGCTTCTCCATGTTCCGGAGAAATTCGATGGCGCTCTTCGCGCCGGTGTGGGTGTAAATATTTTCTGTGATGGAAGCCGCCTCAATCATTTTCTGATTGATAAGATTGTCGATTTCATTATCATCAATGAGCATGACGGTGCGGTATTTCTTTCCTGGCATAATACTGAGTTTCAAAGTTTATAAAAATACGGGTTTGACAATGATTTCCCAAAAATACGGCTAAACCGAAAATTTAATTCCCTGTGCCAGCGGAAGCGAATCACCATAGTTGATGGTGTTTGTTTGCCTGCGCATATAGCTCTTCCATGCATCCGATCCCGATTCGCGCCCTCCTCCCGTCTCCTTCTCACCGCCAAACGCGCCGCCGATCTCGGCGCCCGAGGTGCCGATGTTCACGTTGGCGATGCCGCAGTCGCTGCCGGAGGCCGAGAGAAACGCCTCCGCGTGCTGCAATCGGTCG